>NZ_JAPDDS010000001.1:600000-850607 GCF_025950085.1 Luteolibacter flavescens | reverse complement strand
AGGCAAGCCGGTTCGGAAAGCGGCCTGAGCACGAGAACCGCCAAGGAAAATCACACGGCGGCTCGGACCACGCTTACTGTCCGATGGAGCCGAGAGCTGCTATTCGGTGATCACCCGATAGAAGCGCCGCTCTGGATTCAGAGCGAATGGAGTCAGTGGGACCACGATTTCCTCACCCGTCCCCGGATAGTCGTCAACAAGTGTCCATCCGGCCAAGGATAGTCCCGCATTCTCCTGAAGCTTGTAAGTGGTTCCGGTTTCGGAAGGCCAGCGAAGCTCGATCCCGGAAAGCGTGCGGGTGATCGTCAATGGGATCTTCGGCTCGATGCTGGAGACGGTGACGGAAGCAGGATCGATGGAGAAGGAAATGCGGTCGCTTCCAGCGGAGACGGAGCCGCTACCTGAGGTGATGGCGGAGACCTGGGTGGTTGCATCGGGCAAGACACCGAGCGCAAGGAGGTGGCTTGGTACCGTATCGTCGCGAAGAACGACTTGTATGGAGCGGGCGGAGGAAGAGCCGGTGTAGGGGAATGGTGAGAAGACCCCGGTATCTGCAGATGAAGCGGTCACGGTGAAGATGTCCGGGGCTGCGCTCGGCATTAGTGCGTCGACCAACAACGCGTATGTTCCATGGGCCGGACTATTTGGCACCGTTCCTTTCCAAGTGTCCCCGGCGATGCTGACCTCCATGTTCAGGCCTATGTCTCCAAAGAACTCACCCTTGTCCGCAATATTGATGATGCCGGTAAGAGGCTGGTAAGTCGAAACGAGTGAGTAGGAGAATTTAACGGAAACCGGAGCGGTTACTGCCGCCGCAAAGCCGGAACCGCTCACCGAAGTGACCGATCCGGATGCGGTCCATTCGACCTGTTGCGCATGAGCGCTGAGGATCAGGGGTGAAAGCAGGAGGGGGAGAAGGAGCGGTTTCATAAGTTGAAGTTGAGATGCGAATACGAATGAATCCACAACTCCGCAAGGCGATTCCCATCGGCTGGGATTGCAGGGTGGGGGAAATGAAAAATCGCCACCCCTTGTGAGGGCGGCGATTTGATATTCTGGAGTGGTCTGGCTCCGCGGTCTTGGGATCAGGCCTGGTCGATCGTCTTTTCCGTGGCGGCGTCGACGATGAGGAAGCGCTCGCGGTGGAGCGATGGATCCGAGCGGAAGATGAGGCGGCCGGAGTGCTGGCGCTCGAGTTCCACGAGGTGCTTGCTGTCCTCGGTCTTGAAGCGGTTGAGCACGTCCGGATTTACCACGACGACGAGGTCGCCGGCCTGGTCGCGATGCTTGTTGATGACGGTGACGATGCGGCGCTGGATTTCCACGCTCATGGTCATGGGCGTCTTCACGCGGCCGCGGCCCTGGCAGTAGGGGCAGGGCTCGAACATCGTGTCCCGCAGCGACTCGTTCAGGCGCTGGCGGGTCATCTCCATCAGGCCGATGGCGGAGATCTGCAGCACCTGGGTCTTCGCCTTGTCCTTCTTCAGGCGATCTTTCATCGCCTTGTAGACCGTCTGCTGGTCCTTGCGGTGGCGCATGTCGATGAAGTCCACCACGACCAGGCCGCCGATATTCCGCAGGCGGAGCTGGCGGGCGACTTCCTGGGCGGCTTCCACGTTGGTCTCGAGGATCATCTTGTCCACGTCCTTCGAGCCGCGGTTGCGGCCCGTGTTGACGTCGATGGAGATGAGCGCCTCGGTCTCGTCGATCACGATGTAGCCGCCGCAGGGCAGCCACACTTGGCGGGAGAAGGCCTCGTCGATCTGCTTCTGGATGCCGACCGCTTCGAAGATCGGCTGGCTCGTCGGCAGGTGATGGATGCGGCGCTTGGCGCGGCGCGAGATTTTCCCGGCGATTTCGCGGATGAACTCGGTCGTCTGGGCATCGTCGCAGAGCACCTGGTCCACCTCATCGGTGAGGAAGTCGCGGGCGGTGCGCTCGATCAGGCCGGGCTCCTGGAAGGCACACAGCGGTGCCGGGCCGGAGTCGCGCCTGTCCTCCACGCCATGCCATTGCTCCAAAAGCATGGCGAGGTCGCGCACGAAGTGACGTGCGCGGGTGCCGTGGGCCACCGTGCGCATGATGATGCCCATGCCTTCCGGCACGCTCAGCTTCTGCATGATCTTCCGGAGGCGTTGGCGCTCCTTCGGGTCTTCGATCTTGCGGGAAATACCGAACTGCTCGGTGTAGGGCATCAGCACGAGGTAGCGGCCGGCCAGCGAGATATTCGTGGTGACGCGCGGGCCCTTCGTGCCGATCGGTCCCTTCGAGACCTGGATCATGATCTCCGAGCCGATCGGGTAGATGCTCGGGATATCCTTCGAAGTGATCTTCTGCTGCTGCTTCTTCTTCGATCCGGCGCGCTCGATTTCCTCGAGACCGGCGTCAAGTGCGGCGGGGATGGCGTCCCAGAAGTGGAGGAAGGCGTTCTTGTCGAGGCCGATGTCCACGAACATGGCCTTCAGGCCCTGCTCGATGTTCTTCACGCGGCCCTTGAAGATGCCGCCTACGATGTTCTGCTCACCTTCGCGTTCGACGGTGTATTCTTCCAGCACACCGTTGTCGAGGAGAGCGACCCGGCGTTCAAGGCGTTCGACATTGACGATGACCGTGTTGCCTTCCTTCGGATTCGGTCGCCCGATGCCGAGGAAGCGTTTGATTTTCTGAATCATGGATTTGATGGAGAGGAATGGGTGTGAAGGGGTTTAGCGTTCGCGGCCTTCGGGTTGGGTAACGGTGCCGTCCGCATCGGCTTCGGGAGTGATGGTGGGTTTTGGTGTGACGACCTGGGAGTCGGGGAGGGGTTCGGTGGAGATGCCTGCGGCTGCCGCTGCCTCGGTGCCTTCGTTGCCGGTCTCGCCGTCGTCCTGGCTGACGTCGATGGCGGCAAGCACGTCGTCCGGCAGGGCGATTTCCTTGATGGCGTCCATATTGCCGATCACGGGGTCGAGCGGGTGGAGAGGGAGCTTCATGCCCTCGTCGCGCGCCATCAGGCCGCGGAAAAGGAGGTGTGCCAGCGGACCGCAGACCGCGCCGCCGGACTTGCCGTTTTCCACCAGCAGGCAGACGGCATACTTCGGCTTGTCGTAGGGGGCGAAGGCGATGGTCCAGGCATTGTGGATGTCGAGCACCTTGCTGACCTGGGCGGTGCCGGTTTTGGCCGCGACTTCGTAGCCGGGGATCTTCGCGCGACCGGCGGTGCCGCCCGGGACATTCACGGCCATGCGCATACCCTCGCGGATCAGGTTCAAGTCGGAGGGCTTCACGCCTTCCTTCAGGAGGTCCACCTTGAGGCGGGGCTCGTCCTTGATGATCTCCTGGATCTGGTCGCCGCGGTGGGCCACGGCGCTTTTCACGAGCCGCGGGTGATAGTAGCGCCCGCCATTCGCCACGCAGGCCGTGACGGCACAGAGCTGGAGCGGGGTGGCGAGGGCATTGCCCTGGCCGATGGAAAGGAAGCCGATATCGATCGGCGTGACCTTCAAGTTCGGCCTGGCACGCTGCCAGGCGCGGCTACCGGTCACGAGGCCCGGGCTCTCGTTGGGAAGGGGAATGCCGGTCTTTTCACCGAGGCCGAGCATCGAGAAGCCATCCGCCATGCCCTTCGTGCCGATCGAGCCGGCGAGCTGCATGAAATAGGGGTTGCACGATTGCTGGATGGCCTTGGAAAGGCCGAGCCCGCCGTGGCTGCCGCCCTTTTGCGCGATCCAGCAGCCGACCTTGGCATTGCCGTAGGAGAGGTAGCCGCTGCAGTTGTAGCTGCGCGTGGCGAGGCCCTTCGTGGCTCCGACCAGGGCGGTCGGGATCTTGAAGGTGGAGCCGGGTGGAAAGCGGCTGATCGAGCGGTCGATCAATGGCTTGATCTTGGCCTGCTCGTATTCCGCATTCTTCTCCATCGAGATGCTGGGAATGAAGTCGTTCGGATCGTAGTCCGGGACGGATGCCATCGCGAGGATCTCGCCCGTTTCCACGTCCATCACCACGCCGGAGGCGGTGCCGGCACGGCGGAGGATATTCGAAAGGAGATACTGGACCTCGGCATCGATGGTTAGGATCACGTCGGCACCGATGCCGGGATCGACGGCGTCGGTCTCGCCGAGGATCTTGCCCTTCTCGCTCTTCACCACCTGCTTCCAGCCCTCGGGGCCGCGGAGGATGTCATCGAGCGTCGCCTCCACTCCGGCCACGCCCTTGTCGTCGCCGACGTACTGGTAGCCGTACTGGCGGCGGGCGTCCTCGGGGATCTCGCCGGTGGACCACTGGCGGAGGTAGCCGAGCGTGTGGCTGGAGAGTGCCTTGTAGGGATACTCGCGCAGCGGGCGGACATTCAGGTAAACGCCGGGGATATCCAGCGAGTGCTCGGCGAATTTCGCGAACTCCTCGTAGGTGATGTCACGGGTGTAAACGAAGGGCACCAGACCGCCGTGGGTCTTGTAGTGGGTGCGCAGCTTCGTCGCATTGAAGTCGCGGGCGAGGCCGAGGTCCTTCAATGGCTTGATCACCCGCTCCTTCACGATTTCCACGATGTCCGTGATCTCCTTGGGGCGGGGGATGCCGTTGTCGTTCTTGATGGTGTCAAGCTTCGGATCCTTTTCCCGCTGGAGCCGGTAGGCCTCGTGGATTTCCTCAAGATTGAAGGAGATCTCGTACTGCCGCTTGTTGCGGGCGAGTTCGACGCCGTTGCGGTCCTTGATGGTGCCGCGGATGCCGGGCTCGCGGACGGTGATCTGGCGGTTCCCGGGGACCTGGTTCCGGTAGAATTCGCGCTTGTCGATCTGGAACTCGTAGAGCCGCGACAAGAGCACGCCGAAGCCGGCCAGCACGAGGGCGGTGAGCAGGTAAACGCGAAGCCGGTAGCGGGGTTCCATGGCGATGAGGTCAGGCGAGGGTGCGACGACGGCGCTGCTGCTGCTTCTTCTTCAGGCCCTCGAAGCGGATCTCGTGGCCGAATTTCTCAGCGATGAAGAACAGCACCCAGAAGACCAGCGGTGAGAAGAGCATGGTCAGCGTGGAAGTGGCGGCGATCTGGTAGAGGGTCGCCTCATTGAAGGCGAAGCCGCCGCGGATGAAATTGATCGAGAGATACTCCGCCGCGAGATAGACGAAGATCGAGATGCCCACGAGGATGGTGGAGAACTGCCACTTGCCCTCGCGGAAGAGCGGCTGGATGCCCTGCATCAGGTAGCCGATCACGCCGTAGAGAATGATCGAGTAGCCAAAGCGCAGGGACTCCGCGGGATACTTGTAGATCTCCGCGTCGCCACCCGGCGGGCCGAGCGTGCACTGGGCATCCCAGAGGAAGCCACAGACGAAGGCGAGGGCCAGCATCACCGGCGGGCCCACCGTCACCGAGGCACACAGGAAGACCAGGGTCACCAGCAGCAGCCGCGCATTGTAGAGCCCGGTCAGGGACGGGATGAACTGCTGCGCCGCGAGCGCCAGCAAGACGAGGATGAAAAGGCTGAGGGCGTATCGGATCACTGGGTCACGGCAGGCAATAGGAATACCGTGCTCAGATCCGTGAAATCAACTGACGGACGGACCAAAGCTTCGGAGTCGAGCAAGCCGGGGACGACGGACTCGACCGTACCCACCAGGACATTCGCGGGGAAAAGTCCGCCGCGCCCGGTGGTGAAAACACGAGTGCCCGGACTGATCCGGGCTTTCGTGGAAAGGAATCGCAGGCGGAGCCGTGGCCCGCCTTCATACTGGCCACGCTGGCCACTGAGGATGCCCACCTCGGGGGTACCCTCGATCTTGACTGAAACCTGGCACGCCTCGTCGGTCAGCAGGATCACGGAGGACACTCCCTCCTTGCCGACCCGGTCCACCTTGCCGACCAGACCGCCATCGGCGACCACCGGCTGGTGGAGGGAGACGCCGCTTTCCGCGCCGCGGTCGATATCCACCGTCTGCCACCACGTGGTGGGCTGGCGGCGGATCACGCGGACGGCGGTGGCCTTGAATTCCATGCGCTTCTGGAAGTCCAGATCACGGCGCAGGCGGGCGTTTTCTTCCTCCAGATTCTGCGCCTCGGCCTCGACCAGACGGAGCCGGTCATACTCCGCGCGCATGGTCTCGATCTCGGCTTCCAGCTCCTTCGAGCTCTGCACCTCGTCGAGGAATGAGCGGGCCTTCACCTCCATGGACGAGCCCGCGGTGAGGAAAGGCGTCAGCCACTGGTAGTAGGTGGCCTGGATATCACGCACGGCACGCTCGCTCCGGGTCAGGGCCCATACGGCCCCGGCCAGAAAGAGAAGGAATGCGAGGAGATTGAGCGGCCTCATGGCGAGGGGCGCTTGGCGTCAGCCGGTCAGTAGTGGGACGAAGTGGTGACCCGCTTCAGCACCTCCAGTTCCTGGAGCATCTTGCCGGTGCCTTCCGCCACGGCGCTGAGGGGGTCCTCGGCGACATGGACCGGCAGGCCGGTTTCTTCCCGGAGAAGTCGGTCGAGCCCCCGCAGGAGGGCACCTCCGCCCGCCAGCACGATCCCGCGGTCCACTAGGTCCGCGGCGAGTTCCGGGGGGCAACGCTCCAGCGTCGTGCGAACCGCATCGACGATGGTGGAAAGGGGATCTGCCATGGCCTCGCGGATCTCCTGCGAGGTGATGGTGATGGTCTTCGGCAGGCCGGCCACAAGGTCGCGGCCCTTCACATCCATGGTGATTTCCTTCGGCAGGGGGGCGGCGGAGCCGAGGCGGATCTTGATGTCCTCGGCGGTGCGCTCGCCGATCATCAGGTTGTAGGCCCGCTTCATGTAGGAGACGATGGCCTCGTCCAGTTCGTCACCGGCCGTCCGCACGGAGCGGGCGAAGACGATGCCGCCCAGGGAGATGAGCGCCACCTCCGTGGTGCCACCGCCGATGTCCACGATCATGTTGCCGGAGGCATCCATGACGGGCAGGCCCACGCCGATCGCGGCGGCCATCGGCTCTTCCACGATGTGGACCTCGCGCGCGCCGGCCTGCTCGGCCGACTCGCTGACCGCGCGGCGCTCCACCTCGGTGATACCGGAGGGGACTGCGATGACCACGCGCGGGTTGTTCCGCCGGCGGTTGTTCGCCTTGCGGATGAAATGACGAAGCATGGCCTCGGTGACCTCGAAGTCGGCGATGACCCCGTCCTTGAGCGGGCGGATCGCGACGATGTTGCCGGGCGTGCGGCCCAGCATGCGCTTTGCGTCATCGCCCACGGCCAGCACCTCATTGGTACCCGCCTTCACGGCGACCACCGAGGGCTCACGCAGGACGATGCCCTGATCCTTGACGTTGACGAGGGTATTGGCGGTGCCGAGGTCGATGCCGATGTCGTTGGAAAACCAGCTGCCGAATAATCGAGCAAACATTTAATGGTGAAAGGATTGGAAAGGAAGAGTGACGGTCATCAGAGTCCCGGCGCGGCACCGTCCGCCGATTGCGAGGGTTCAAAAAATTCGGCCTTCCCGACGAATCGGGAAGGCGGCGGACTATGGCGATTTGGCCCCCGCCGGGTCAAGCGGGAATCCCTTGTAATACAAAGAGCGATGCCCGGTGGGAAATGCAGGTGGGTCACTCACCATGAAGGTATTGGGTAAGTGCCGCGGGCCGGTGTGTGCCAGCAGCGGCGTCTGCTTATTTTGGGTCTGCGAAATTATCGCTTATTTCGGATCGATTGCGATCCTTGCCAACTCAAGCGCGATCTCCCTCATCGCCCGATCGCGGGTCATCCGGCTCTCTCTTCCTCCCTGTCCGGGCATGAAAAGAACCCTGTGCAATCCGGTTGGAGTGTGGTCCATGCAACTGCCGTCGCCGCCTTGGCATCTCGCAATGGTGATGACCAGATCCTCATCTCGGAAGGGTAGATGTGCGGAGGTTAGAAGGCCTATTGCCAAATCCGCCGCCTCTTCCAAGGTCCAGCCTTCTTGATAGTCCGTTTCTCCAAGAATGGCAGGTGTATGAATTCCCCATCCTAGGTTGGTCGGAAACAGGGATATTAAAGCTTCTTGGTCCGCGTTTATTCCGACTTCATTGATGGGAGAGCCACAAGTCACTGTTTCTCCCAGTGTCCCGTGAAGCTTTCTCGCTGGGAAGCCGGCTCGACGGATCTTCTCGACGGCTTCATCGAGATTCATTTCGCCCGAGCCTTCGTCAGCGCTGTCATATTCTCAAGCCAGCACCGGCCCGACCGCGGCGTGGCGGGTCAGGAACTCATCGGCGAGGCTGGCGTAGGCATTCGCGCCGATTCCTGTCGGATCGTGCTCAAAAATGGTCTTCGCGTAGCTCGGTGCTTCGCCGAGGCGGATGGTCCGCGGGATCACCGTGCGGTAGAGGGCGTCCGGGAAATAGTTGCCGACTTCATCGACGACCTGCTTCGCGAGATTCGTCCGGCCGTCGAACATCGTCATAACGATGCCTTCCAGCTTCAGTTCCGTATTCGCCCCGGAGTCGCGGATCTGGTCGATGACGTGGACGATCTTCGCGAGACCTTCGAGGCCGAACCACTCGCACTGGAGGGGAATCAGGATCTCGTCCGCGGCGGCCAGCGCTGAGGTCATCAGCACGCCGAGCGAGGGCGGGGTATCGAGGATGCAGACGTCAAAGAGATCGTTCGGCTTCAGCCCCTGCAGGTGGGTGCGCAAGCGGGTGAGGTGGTCATCACCGCGGGCGAGCTCGATTTCCACACCCGCCAGATCCATGTGGGAGGGGATGAGAGAAAGATTCTCGCGGCCGGTGGGGATGATCTTGTCCCGGACATTCGCCTCGCCGAGCAGGGCGGGGTAGACGGTGCCCTCGCCATCGCACTCGATGCCGAGGCCGCTGGTGGTATTCGCCTGCGGGTCGAGGTCGATCAACAGGGTACGTTGCCCGCGCAGGGCGAGGGCAGCGGACAGGTTGAGCGCGGTGGTGGTTTTCCCCACGCCTCCCTTTTGATTTGCGACAGCGACGACTTTCATGAAGCGGCGAACAGCGGCGCGCAGTCTTCCGGCCCGATGGCGCGGTGGCAAACAAAACCGTGACGGCGGCGGAAATCCATCCCTGCCCGGATGATCTCCCGGAGAATCTCGGCTCTTGCACCGCGCGGCGGCATCGCGGACGGATGGCGCGTGACCGAAGAAGAATCGTCCCCGCCGACCCTCCAGAAGCGCATCGCCCTCCTCCTGTGGCTCGTGCCGCTCGGTCTGGTGATCACGAGCTGCATCGGCCTGTGGCTGCATTTCAAGGCCAAGGCCACAGCGGCGCAGGTCGAGCAGGCGCGCTTCACCACCTCCGTCAGCGATGATGTCCTGCGCGACGACATGCAGAAGGTGCTCGGCTTTGTGGGCGAGCGCCACGTCTCCAGCCCGGCAGGCATCCAAGGGCTGAATCGTGCGGCGGCGATGATCGAGGGCTCGCTCGGCCCGGCGAATGCGGGCTATCGCATGGAAAGCATCGCGGGGCCGGATGTGAATGGCTCGCGCTGGCCCATCCTGATCGCGACCGTTCGCGGCAGCGATGAGAAACAACCGGCGCTGTGGCTCGTGGCTCCCTATGATTCGCGTCCGGGATCGCGGGGAGCGGAGGCAAATGCCAGCGGGGTGACCAGCCTGATGGCTGCGGCCCATGCCCTCGCGAATTCCAAGCCGGTGCGCCCGGTTCACTTCGCCTTCATTCCCCATGCCTACGACGGGGAGTCGCCCGTGATGGAGATCCAGCAGCAGCTCGCCGAACGCATCGGCAAGGCTGGCACCGTCCTCGTGGTGGAGTCCACCGGCGCGGCAGGGACTCTTATGATCAGCTCGCGCGATGCGGGGAATGCTGCGCTTACGAAAGCGGACGGCCTTGGCGAGGTGGTAGGTGCCGAGGCGATCTGCCTGGAAGACGATTTCGATCCATCCGCTACCTTGTTCGAGCTCGGGCTGCCTGCGGCGCGTGTGGCCACGCGGCCCGTGGTGAAGGCGGACGAGGCGGATGCCACGGCTCCCGATCCTGCGATTCATGCATCCGCGACGCGTGCATTGGTGGCATTGATCGAAAGATTGTCGGATAATTGAAAAAACGTCTTGCACCGTACCGAGGCAGCCCCTACCAAGCGCGCACGTCGCCGCCGGTGAGGCGGAGACGAGGAAAACGAGGGGCATTAGCTCAGTTGGTAGAGCACTTGCATGGCATGCAAGGGGTCAGCGGTTCGAATCCGCTATGCTCCACTCCTCGCTTCCTTTCGCCTCTGTCTGGCGAGAGTTGATTTCTTCCATCACGGCTCTTTTCGTGTGTCCGGACCGCTGGTTCCGGTGAATCACATTCCGGGATTTGGGCTTGGAAATGCCGGCCCTGCGGGCTGAATCGCGGCATGTTCAGCGCCAGCAAACTCACCGAGGATCAGAAGTCAGCCCTGAAGCAGTGGGCCGCGGAAGGCGCCAGCATTGCCGACCTCCAGAAGCGACTGAAGGAGGAGTATGACATCGGCATCACCTACATGGACGCCCGCTTCATGGTGCTGGATCTCGGCATCGAACTCGTGGAGCCACCGAAGGAGGAGAAGAAGCCCGAGGAAGAGATCGCCAAACCCGTGCCGACCGGCATGGTGACCGTGGAGATGGACAACATCGCGCTGCCCGGTGCGCTGATTTCCGGCAAGGTCACATTCTCCGACGGCGAGACCGCCATCTGGATGCTCGACCACCAAGGCCGCCCCGGCCTCGATCCGGATACCCCGGGCTATCGCCCGACGCAGGAAGATGTGGTGGACTTCCAGAAGCAACTTTCCGAGATGATCCGGAAGAAAGGATACTAACTGTAACGTGGAGGTCAGGATTGATCGTTACAAACAGCGACTTATCTCAATTCCGCTTTCTTCTTGATGAGTGAAGATGGGCGGGATTGAGATCCTGCCCATGCGGCTCAAGCTTATCGCAATTCTGGCGCTGGTTGTTGGTCCTATCCTTGCCTTCATGGGCTTCAAGGAGAGGCAGCGTATCGGCAAAATCGAAACGGAAGGGGTGGAGGTCGTCGGCGTGCCGATGGGCGGGGAGATGAAGAAAGGCCGGAAGGGTGCCAAGACCTACACGATCACGGTCAAGTATCCGGATGCGAACGGCGCTCCGCAGGAGAAGGACTTCAAGGTCAAGAGCGAGTATTTCAACTCCATCAGCGATGGGGATTCCATCACTGTTCCCATGGTGAAGGTGAAGGTTCTCGCGGATCAGCCGGACGAGGCCATCATCGTGGGTGGCTCGGATGACGATCGCATCATGTTCCCGGTGGGCATCGGAGCCTTCGTCCTCGGCGGCATCGGCACGGTCTTCATGTTCCGTCCGCGCCGCGCTTGATGTGTTCAGATAGTTTTCACGAAAAGGCCCCGGCGGGAGATTCCCGACGGGGCCTTTTCCTTTTCGAAGATGCTCAGTTCTCGCGCAGCTCGATGCGGAAGAACTGCCTCGGATCCGCCACGGGGAAGGGGATCTCGATGAGGCCGCCGGGGACAGGTAGGCCTTGGTTCTGCGGGATGTCCCATGGCATCCACTGGTTCAGGTCGGTGGACGTGTCGATGCGGTAGGAACGGTTCGCCGGCAGGGTGAAGCCGAGCTTCGGAGGAGCGGTGGAGATCAGCGGGCGGAAGGCGCTGCTGCCATTGTTCGGATCGGTGCCCGCGAGAAATTCGTCGTGGTTGCTGATGCCGTCGCCGTCGGCGTCCACCGTGGGCTCGCCGAGAGGATTGTTGGCGGGCTCGAAATTCGAAGTACGCCATTCATCGTAGGTCTGGCGGTTCGCCAGTTCGCCATTGATCCAGTTCGTCAGAAGCGTGACGTTCGCGGAGTCGATCACGTTCGTGGCGAGCGGTGGCATGCGGGTGAAGCCGCTGGTCATCGCCATGCGGTGGAGGACGATGGAGTTCGCGGTATTGCCGGGCACGACGAGCCTGTTGGAGGAGTTGCCGCCGTTGTTGCTCGCGGTGCCGTTCACCAGATTCGTCAGGCCCAGCGTGAGCTCCGAGCGGCCGTCCCATGATGCGGGAGCGGTGCCGCCTGCCTTGTGGCAGTACGAGCAATTCACATCGAGGTAGGATCGCACGCGCGCCTCCAGCGAGACCGTGGATTCATCCGGTCGCACATGCCGCGGCAGCAGGTTCGGCGAGCCGGGATCGTTGCTGAGATAGCCCTGCTGGCGGAGAGTCGTGAGCTGGTTTCCGGAGAAGCCCGCCATGTCGCTGCTGAGGTTGAGCTGGCGGGTATTGAAAGAAAGCGCGTGGCCCGCCTGCGGAGTGTGGCAGATCATGCACTCGGCCCGGCTCGGGATGCGCCAGGTCTGCGGGGCGGGATTGCCATTCTCGGTGACGTTCAGCGGGAAATTCACGCCGCCATCCTCGACCAGCGTCGCCTCCGTGCCTGCCTCGTTCCAGCGGTAGCTCACGCCATAGGCACCGCCCGCGTTTTTCACCAGCAGGCGTGTCTCGATCCGCTTCTTGCTCGCAGGCACCCCGCGCTGCATCTCCATGTCGAAGTGTTTCACCCAGATGGTGCCCGCGGGCAGCGTCCAGAGTCCGTCCTTCGACCATGTGAATTGGGAGGTTCCATTCGGCACCACCATCCAGCGGCGCTTGATGGCGTGATCGCTCCAGAAGAGGAGATTCACGTCGTAAGGCACCAGCCCGGGCGAGGGCGAGAGATCGCCGAGATCGGCGAAGAGTCCGGTGGCGGAAAGCGTCGCCGGATAGCCGGTGAGATTCGTCGTGGTGGTGAGGCGGCGGACCACGCCATCCGCGAGGTCCGCGAGCAGCAGGTCGCCATTCGAAGGATCCACGCCGAATGCCGAGATGCCTGCCTCACTCGCGATCCGCTGGCGGTTCGCGCCGGTCAGGTCCATCGCCCAGATATTCCCGCTGCCGTAGTCGGCGAAGACATACTTCCCGGTGAGCGGCGCGATGCGGGTGCCGCGATAGACCCGGCCGCCCGTGACCGAGTAGCCATCCGAGCGCGGATACTCGCTGATGGGCGGGACGTGGTAGGCGCTGTCGAAGTTCGCGGGCATCGTCGGGTTATTCGTCCGTGGTCCCGTGATCGTGCCCTCGCGGTAGACCCAGCCGTAGTTGCTCTTGCGGGTGATGATGTTGATTTCCTCACGCGCGCCTTGGCCGACATCGCCGCACCAGAGCGTGCCGGTGACCGGGTCGAATGACATGCGCCATGGATTGCGCAGGCCGGTTGCCCAGAATTCCTTTCGCACCGTGCCGGTGACGTTGCTGCCGTTGTATTGCCCGTTCCAGTCGCCGCCTTCCGCGGTGAGCACGTAGGGATTCGTTTTCGGGATCGCGAATTTTGCGGGAGTCGGGATCGCCGCATGGGCGGTCGGCTCGATGCTCGTGGTCATGTTCCGGTCCACGTCGATGCGAAGGATGCCGGAGAAGAGGTCCTTGTTGATGAGTTGGCTGTTGAGGCGCGTGTCGTTCGCCGCGCCCTCATCGCCGACAGAGATGTACAGGTAGCCATCGGGACCGAAGTGCAGGTCGCCGCCATTGTGATTTGGCTCCTGGTCGAGCTGGTCGATCAAGATCTCCTCGCTCGAGGTGTCCGCGACATTGGTGTTCCCGTCCATGGTCGTGAACCGGCTGACGCGCTGATAGAGTGTGCCGCTCTTGAGCAGCGAATAGAATACGTAGAACTGGCGGTTCATCGCGTGGTTCGGATGGAAGGCCAGGCCGAGCAAGCCGTGCTCGTCACCGAGGTTCGTGTTGTTCACGAAATCCTCGTTGCCCCGGGCGTCCACCAGTTGCTTCAGGTTGAGGAAGACGCTGGAAGTCGGGGCGGTGGCGCTGACGTCATTCACCACGCGGATGATGCCGGTCTTTTCGACCACGAAGAGTCGCTGCGTTTCTCCCGGTGGCGTGGCGAGGCAGACCGGTTGGGTGAAGGTGAGGCTTCCCAGCGCATTCGGCAGCGCGTAGGCGGTGGCGGGTGCCGCAGCCGGGACCTGGATGGCGGGATTTGCGAACTTGAGCGAGTTGGAGAAGCTGACGGTGACCGTGCCGGTGGACGATTGCCCGGTGCTATTGGAGATGCGGTAGATGAAGCTGTCGCCCGCGGGCGTGCCCGTCGTGTGCGTGTAGAGGATGCTGCCGTCGCTTGATACTGTTGCCGTCCCGGACGTGGGTGGCGTGTCGATGGTCATGGTGGACCGCACGATCTCGCCGGAGTCATTTGCGAGCACGTTCACGCGCGCTTTCGTGCCGTGCAGCATGGTCACGGCGTCGGCGGTCACGGCAGGCGCGGGGAAGTTCGTGTTCGGGCCCGCGAGTGCGTTCGCGGAGATCTGCGAGGGGGTGAGGACGTGGTCGTAGAGACGCACCTCGTCGTAGCTGATGTTCGCGTTCGAGTCGTCCGTGAACTGCGAGCGACCGAGCCAGTTGTTGAGGTCGCTCAGTTGATGGAGACGGAAATCCGTGTCGAGCGTCGCCATCTGCCCGCCATCTCGATACCAGGTCAGGCGACCGCCGGTGGCGGCATTCGCACCGACACCGGACTGGAAGGTGAGCACGTAGTGATAGCGGCTGCCGAGTGTGGTGTTGATCGCGTTGTTCACTCCCAATTCGCCCCCGCCGTCATTCCGTGCGGCGAGGCGCTGGTTGTTGAGACCGCCGTCGCGGGAAATCGAGAGCATCAGATTGTCGCGGGAGTTCGTCCCGCCACCGGGAGCGCCCGAGGTGTTGCTGATCTCTCCGGTGCCTGCCGTGTTCATGGTGCCGAAGTCGAACAAGCGCTGCCACGTCTTCGTGGAAACCGGCGTGGCCCAGACCTCCACGGTCAGGTTCGTCTTCGAGGAGATGATGCCATTTGGCAGGTCCACATAGGCCGAGATGTTGACAGCCGAGGCATTGCCATTCGTGGTGCCTGGCAGCGTGATGGTCGTCCCGTTCCGCGCGGCACCCGTGCCGACAATCGTGGCCGGGGCGGCGGAGATGGCATCGGGGATCACGGTGCCATTGGTGGCGGCGCCGGTGCTGTTGAAGGTCCAGCGGTGGGTGACGTTCTGACCCTGGGCGCTGGCCAGGAGTGCGATCAGGAAGATGGGTTTCCGCAACATCGGGCGGGACCGTAGTCCGATAAATCGGAAACGCAAAAGACTTCGGGTGGCGGACTCCTGTCAGTTTTCGTGGAGCTGGATGCGAAAAAACTTCTGCGGATCCGCGGCAGGGAAGGCGATCTCCATCAAGCCGCCCGCCACCGGCAGCCCCTGATTTTCCGGGCTGTCCCACACGGACCAGGTGCCGAGATCGTCCGAGGTCTGGATTTGGAATGAGCGGTTCGCCGGAAGTGTGAAGCTCAGAAGAGGCAGTGTCATGGAGATCTGGGGGCGGAAGCTGCTGCTGCCGTCCTTCGGATCTGTCCCGGCGAGGAATTCGTCGTGGTTCGAGACGCCGTCGCCATCCGCGTCCGCATTCTCTTCACCGACGGGGTCATCGTGAGGCTCGAAATTCTCCGCGCGCCAGTCGGCGTAGATTCGTCGTCGCTCCAGTTCGCCATCGATCCACTCGGTGAGAAGCGCGACGCTGGCCGCATCGATCACGCTGCTGCCCAGCGGCGGCATGCGGGTGAAGCCATTGGCCCCGGCCACACGATTGAGCACGATCGAGTGCAGAGCATCGCCCGGCACCACGAGTCTGTTCGCGGGATTGCCGCCGTCGTTCGTGGCGTCGGAATTGATGAGGCCGGTCGCCGCCAGCGTGAGTTCGGGGCGACCGTCCCAGTGACCGAGCGCGGTGCCGCCATCCTGATGACAATACGAGCAATTCACCGCGAGATAAGAGCGCACGCGCGCCTCCACGGAGTAGGCATCTTCGTCCGGCCGCAAGTGACGCGGCAGGAGATTGGGCGAGCCCGGTCTGTTAGAGAGATAGCCCTGGTCGAAGAGAGTCGTGAGCTGGTTGCCTTCGTGGCCCGCCATGTCGCTGCTGAGATTGAGCTGACGGGTATTGAAGGACAGCGCGTGCCCGGCCTGCGGCGTGTGGCAAATCATGCATTGGCCTCGCGCGGGGATGGTCCACGTCTGCGGAGCCGGGTTGCCATTCTCCGTCACGGCGAGATTGAAGCTCTCACCCGCGTCACCGACGAGCGATGCTTCCGTGCCCGCGGCATTCCACCGGTAGCTGACGCCGTAGGCTCCGTTCAGGTTCTTCACAAGCAGCCGCGTCTCGATGCGCTTTCTGGTGGTTGGATTGCCGCGCTCCATTTCCATATCGAAGTGCTTCACCCAGATGCTGCCGGTTGGCAGCGTCCACTCGCCGTCCTTTGACCAACCGAAGGTGGCATTCGCATCCGGCACGGTGAACCAGCGGCGCTTGATCGCATGGTCGCTCCAGAAGGGGAGATTCACCGAGTAAGGCACGAGTCCCGGCGCTGGCGTGAGGTCTGCCACACTGCTGAAGAGTCCCGTCGCCGAGAGCGTGGACGGATAGCTGCTGGAAGCGGCCTGCGAAACGATACGGAGGATCTGGCTGCCGCTCTCCACGGCGATGAGGACGTCTTGATTCGACGGATCGACGCCAAAGGAAGAGATGCCACCGCGGCTGAAGATCCGCGTCACCCCGGTGCCGTCGAGGTTCATCGACCACACGTTGCCGGAGCCGTGGTCGGCGAAGAGGTATTTGCCATGCAGCGAGCTCACCCGGCCTCCGCGATAGACCACGCCGCCGATGATGCAGTCGCCGACGAAGTTCCCGGAGCCGCTCTGGGAGTAGTGATAGACCGGATCGATGGAGGTGAAGCCCGCTGGCGCGGGCGGGTGGTCGGCGTCGTCCCACGGTCCCTCGAAGGGCCCTTCGCGATAAACCCAGCCGTAGTTGCCGCCCTTCACGATCTTGTTCACCTCCTCGCGCTTGAAGCCGCCCACGTCGGCGCACCAGAGATCGCCCGTCGCGGGATCGAAGGAGAAGCGCCACGGATTGCGGAGACCGGTCGCCCAGAACTCGCTGCGGACATGACCCGCCGCGACCGGTAGGCCATTGAAAGTGGTCGCACCCACGAAGGGGTTGTCCGCCGGCACCGAGTAGCGTGCGATGCCATTGTCCCGCTTGATCGCATCCACGGTCGATTCGTAGGCGGGATTTGGCTGGGGATTCGGTTCCAGGTTTCCCGGCTTCTTGTCCACGTCGATGCGGAAGATCCCGGAGAAGAAGTCCTTGTCGATGAGCTGGGCATTGAAGCGCTTGTCGTTCTGCCCTCCCTCGTCGCCCATGCTGTAGTAGAGGTAGCCATCGGGGCCGAATTGGATGCAGCCACCGTTGTGGTTTCCTTCCTCGTCGCGTTGGTCGAGATAGACGATTTCGCTGGTGGTATCGGCGAGGTCGGGATTGCCTGCCTGCACCTTCATCTGCGAAAGGCGGTCGTGGAGCGGGGGATTGTTCCCGCTGCCGATGCCGGCGCTGTAGGCCAGATAGAAATAGCCGTTGGCAGCGTGGTTCGGATGAAAGGCCATTCCGAGCAGGCCCATTTCGGTGTCGTTCGTGCGGAGTCTTTCCCCGCCTCTCGCGACGAGCATGGCGGCCACATCGAGGAAGAGCAGCTTGGTGGGCGAGGCCGCGGCGACATCCGGGATGAGCCAGATTTTTCCCCTCCGCTCGCAGACGAAGAGCTTGTTGCTATTTGGCGGCGAGGCGATGCACACCGCTCCGCTGAAGGTCAGCCCGGGCAAGGCATCCACCAGTGCGAGGCTGGTCGCAGGCGGGGTGGGCGGGACATTGAGGGAGGGATTTGGCTGACGCAGCGGCAGCGGACCCGCCGCGGACGCGAGGACGCAAGCTAGCAGCACCGTCGGGGGGGAGATCCGGCACATGGCTACGATGCAGATGCAGCATGGGTGCCAAGGACTAGATCTTTGTCAATCAACCTGCGGGTGCATTTTGAGATGCCTACGGGACCCCCTGAAGCTTGACAAAGGGGGGCTCTCCAAGGTGCCTCGGCGGCGTGAAAAGCACGCGCTTCCGCAGGTTCGCCCGCGGCGTCGGATTCCTGACGCTGGCGGTCGTGCTGTGGCTCTGCGCGGTGGCGTTCAGGATCGTTTCCTTTGGCGATGACGACCGGGCGCGTCCTTCGGATTGCGCGATCGTGCTCGGTGCCGCGGCCTATGGCAGCAAGCCCTCGCCGGTCTTCGCGGAGCGCATCAATCACGCGGTGGCGCTCTACCAATCGGGCAAGGTGAAGCGCCTGCTCTTCACCGGTGGCAGCGTCATCGATGCGGACCAGTCGGAGAGCGCGGTGGCGCGTGTCCACGCCATGGCGGCGGGCGTCCCGCCGGAGGCGATCCTCACGGAAAGCAAGTCGCGTACGACGGAGCAGAATCTCCAGCAGGCGAAGAACGTGATGAAAAAGCACGGTCTGAAAACCGCGGTCATCGTCAGCGATCCGCTGCACCTCAAGCGTGCCGCATCGATGGCCTCGGACCTCGGCATCGATGCGGTCACTTCACCGACTCCCACCACGCGCTATCGCACGTGGAAGGTGAAGGCGGGCTTCCTCATCCGCGAGGTCTTCTATCTCCACGGCTACTGGTTCACGGGCAAGTAGCGATCACCGGGCCGGGGCCTGCTTTGCCGAGCGAAAGCAGATGACCGACGCGATGAGGGCCACGAGCCCGACGATGCTGACGGTCAGCCCGATGGCTGTCGCGATAAGCGAGCCACCGATGTGACGTGACAGTTCGGAAGCATCGCCGCCATCACTTTCTCCGAGCTCCGAGAATGCGAGGGCCATGCTCGTGGCCGACATGCCAATGCCGACCAGAGGAGGAATGACGGTGAGGGCGACCGAGATCCAAATCGCTCGCTTCCAAAAACGGCGACGGGCCACAACCTCCGCAGATTCGGGTAGAACGGCGGGAGCTTCCGGCGGGAGGTAAGGCTGAGTCATGGCATCAATCAGCCTTCCGCTTCGTCCTGCTTCACCTTGGGAGCGATCGCGTCGATGATTTCCAATGCTTCCTCGTCGAGCGGGGAGGCATGGAGTGCGTTCAGCGAGTCATCGAGTTGCGCCACGGTGCGGGCACCGATGATGGCGGAGGTCACGGCGCTCTGGCTGAGCACCCAGCGGAGCGCGAGGTGCTGGAGACTCATTTCGCGATCCTCGGCGAAGCGATGCAGCGCGCGGATCTTCTCGATCTGCGCATCCACCTGCGACGACTGGAGGAAGCCTTCCGAGCGTGCGGCGCGCGAGCCTTCGGGGATGCCATTCACATACTTGCCCGTGAGCATGCCTTGGGCGAGCGGGCTGAAGACGATCGAGCCGATGCCCTTTTCCTCCAGCCAATCATGGATGCCCTCGGTCTCCGGCCAGCGGTTGAGGATGGAATATGGCGGCTGGTAGATCAGGCAGGGGACGCCCATGTCCTTGAGCAGCTTCACCGCCTTCTTCAGCATCTTCAGCGGATACTTCGAGAGTCCCACGTAGAGCGCGCGGCCGGAATTCACCGCGGTCGCCAACGCGGACATGGTCTCCTCCAGCCGCGTCTCCTTGTCCGGGCGATGCGAGTAGAAGATGTCCACGTAGTCGAGGCGCAGGCGCTTCAGCGATTGGTCGAGCGACGAGAGGACGTGCTTGCGCGAGCCCCACTCGCCATACGGACCGTCCCACATCTGGTGCCCGGCCTTCGAGGAAATGATCAGCTCGTCACGATGCGCGGCGAAGTCCTCCGAAAGGATGCGTCCCACATTCTCCTCCGCGCTTCCGGCTGGCGGACCGTAGTTGTTCGCGAGGTCGAAGTGGGTCACGCCGCGGTCGAAAGCGCGGCGCAGGATGGCGCGAGCCTCGTGCTGGTCATCGACGTGGCCGAAATTGTGCCAGCAACCGAGCGAGATCTCGGGCAGCAGCAGTCCGGAATCGCCGCAGCGGCGGAAAGGCATGCGGCCATCATAGCGGGTGGGATCGGCGGAGTACATGAATAGCGGGTGGTTTGAAAATCGGGATGCAGCTCGCTTCATCCGGCAGCGGAATCGCGAGCGGCTTTTTTGATAAGGTGATTCGGATTGATCACGAACTCGAATTTCAGTCCGTCGGGATCCGTGAAGAAGGTCGCGTAATAGCCTTCGTTGTATTCCGGGCAATCGCAGGGTGCGTCTTCGATGGTGCACAGCCCCTTTTCCGCGAGTGGAACGAGTACCTCACGGTGGAAGCGGTCCACGTCTTCCCGGCTTTCCGCACAGAAGGCGATGTGGCAGTGGTGCCCGAGGGCTCCGCGCTGGTGCGGCACTCTTTTCAAGGGATCGCGAACCTGACAGATGCTGATTTCGTGGGGCGTGTCGAGATCCCACCTCTTCCAGTCCTCGAAGCCGTAGTCTGCACCATAGCTGCTATCGCCCAGCTCATAGCCCAGATAGCGGAACATCGCCGTATAGAAAGGCGACGAGCGCGCCACGTCCCTCACATTGATGATCATGTGGTGGAGAAGGCCTCTTTGGGACATGGGAGCAGGGTTGCGAGGGATCAAGGGTTGCCACCACGGCGCGGGACGAAAGCCATGGCAATCAGCTCCGGCGAAATCGTTACAACGATACCGGATAGAAAGGCCGAGTAATACCAGATGGGGTCGACACGAGCTGAAGTGAACATTCCTATGCCGAAGATAGTCAGGAATATGTGGCCCAGCGTGATCACCACACCCAGATAAACAAGGCAGTGTTTGAGGGGCCTGTTATCCACACGGGAGATTCCAACGAAGATCAGGGGGAGTGCTGGCAGGCAGGACGTCTGCAGCAACAGGAAAAGCATAGAGGAGGTTGTCCCGCCGGGACGAAATCCAAAACAGTTCCAGCCATGGGCTGCGATATTGGCAGCCATGGCGAGCGTCACGATCACCGCGACTCCGATCAGGAGTCCAGGACGGAAACGTGGATCGCGGGTCATGATCTCAGAGCGACCGCAGCGCGTCGATGCGCTTCAAGGTCGGTGGGTGCGAGTAATCGAGGAAGACTCGGAAGGGATGCGGCGTGAGGTTCGAGAGGTTCTTCGCGGAGAGCTTCTTCAGGGCGGTGACGAGTGACTCGGGCTTGCCGGTGGCTTTGGCAGCGTAGGCGTCGGCCTCGAATTCATGCTTCCGCGACCATGCCGCGGCGGCGATGCCCAGCAGGCGGCTGACGGGAGAGAAGAGCAGGCCGAATAACACCAGCCCGACGTGCGCCGAGATCGTCTTCACGCCGAAGGCATCGAAGAGTTCGCGGGAGAATTTCCCGCCGTCGATGACGAGACCGAGCAGGAAGAAAAGTGCGGCCGCCTGCACGACCGAAACCACGAGGCGCTGGACGATGTGCCTCAGCTTGAAGTGACCGATCTCGTGCGCGAGTACGGCGACGAGTTCGTCCTGCGTCTGCTCCTCGATCAGGGTGTCGTAGAGTGCAATCTTCTTCGTCTTGCCGAAGCCGGTGAAGAAGGCGTTCGCCTTGGTCGAACGCTTCGATCCATCCATCACCGAGATTTCCGCGAGCGGGAAACCGCACTTCTTCGCCATCGCGTGGATGGCCTGGAGCAGCGGGCCGTCTTCCATCGGCGTGAACTTGTTGAAGAGCGGCAGGATCAGCGTGGGCGCCAGCCAGGTGAGGAAGAGCTGGAAGGCGACGAAGAATCCCCACGCCCACAGCCAGGCATTCGCGACGTGGCCGAAGATCCACAGGATGCCCGCGGCCATCGGCAGGCCGATGAGTCCGGCAAGCAGCAGGCCCTTGATCTGGTCGATGATGAAGGTCTTTGGCGTCGTCTTGTTGAAGCCGAATTTCTCCTCGATGACGAAGGTGTCGTAGATCGAGAAGGGGAGGTGCACCAGCGTGTGGCCGAGGAAAAGCAGGCCGAGGAAAACCAGCCCGGCGGGAATCTCCCCGGTCACGAGACCGCGTGCGACGCCATCCAGCCAGCCGAAGCCGCCGAGGATCCAGAAGACCAGCAGAAGGCCGAGGGAAAAGGTCGAGTGGATGATCTCAAAGCGCGCGGACTCGCGGGTATAGGCCTGCGACTTCGCATAGCGCTCGGCGTCGAAGACATCCGCGAATTCCGCCGGGACCTCAGGCGAGAGGGCTTTCAGATTCAGCAGGGTGGCGATGAAATCCAGCTTCCACAGCGCGAAGAGCGCCAAGAGGATGAGGAGGGCAAGGGTGTTCCATTCCATGGGCGGCAAAGGATGTACCCGGCCCGGCGAGGTGGATAGTCGTTTTTGGAGCATTGCCAGAGGGCGGGAAATCGGGCGGATAGTGCCATGCGATTCCTCGCTCCCGTCCTCTACCTGCTCCTCGCGAGTTGCGCGGCCATCTCCGCGAAAAAGCACACCTATGCCCGCGGCGCTGCCGTGCCGGTCAATGGAGCACAGGTCTCCCTGAGCGTGAAGCCCGAGGGCACGGCGGGCGGGACCTTCGTCCTCAGCGCGATGGTCGTGTCAGGCGGCATGGCCACGCTCGACGGACCATTCCGCTGGCGGATCGAGGCGCAGGGCGAGCCGGGGAAGCAGCAGGCGCTGGTGATCCACCGCCTGCGCACCACCACGTCCGTGACGAAGCGCGACGAGTGGTATCCGGCGAAGCACCTCGGCCGACGCGCGGAATTTCGCACGTTGAAAGGCGAGCCTGCATTGACCCGGGCCGTCTTCGAGATCCCGGGCTATCTGGAAGTGAAGCCACGGGAGGACGGCGTCCTGACCGTGCTGGCGGACGTTTCCGTGGAGTCGGAGGGCCGGTGGGAGCGCCGTTTGCTGAAGTTCCGGCTCGATCCCGCGGAGAAGCGCGAGGACGAGTTCATCTTCCTGCCCGCGGAGATCGTCCGGGGTATCGGGAGCGATCCTGCGGATTGGGAAGATCCCGGTTGGGATTGAGCGTTGCCGAGGGCCTCGCCAAGTGCTTCATTTCCCCCAGATCGCCGTGAGTCGCTTCATTTCCCACCTACTTTTCGGTGCCCTTGCGGCGACCGCCTCGCCGGCGCAGGAACTTGCCGCGGTCGCAGAGACCGGTCTGCCCGGCGGCTCGGCCACGGATGCCTCGATCTTCACGCGGCGGGACGCGCGGGCGATTACTCTGTCGATCCCCGCACCGCGCGGGATGATCCTTGACCGGAATGGCCAGCCATTTGCCCAGAACCGCGTGGCGTGGCAGCTTGGCATTCAGTACCAGCAGTTTGAGAAGGCCGACCGGGACTTCGTGGTCGCATGGGGCAGGGCACGGATCGACAAGGCGAAGCTGCTCGTGCCCGGGGTGAGCGAGCCGACCGATGACGAGCTGTGGAACCACTACCGCGAGCGTCGCTGGCTGCCGCTGCTCATTTCCACACACCTCGACAAGGCGCTGAAGGAGAAGATCGAGTCCGGTCTCGGCTCCGGCTTGATCCTTCATCCGGTCTATCAGCGCTACTACCCGCACGGCTCGCTGGCCGCGCACATCGTGGGTTATACCGGCAGCGTCGGAAAATTGCCGACCGGCCCGATCAATTTCAACGAGCCGCTCTGGGAGGAATCCGAGGGCCGCGCCGGTCTGGAGTATCTCTTCAACAAGGAGCTGAGCGGGCAGGCGGGGATGAAGAAGCTGCTCTACGACGAGCACGGCCGGAAATTCCCCGAGGAGCAGCCGAAGCGCCCGCGCCCGGGTGGCAGTGTCATCACCACGCTGAATCTCGACTGGCAGAAGCATGCCGAGGATGTGCTGCGCAAGCACGCGCGTCGCGGTGCCTTCGTCCTCATCGATGTGAATACCGGCGAGGTGCTGGTGATGGCCTCTCGCCCTTCCTTCGACCTGAACGAGTGGATCCCCGGCATCTCCGCGAAGCGGATGAAGGAACTGGAGGAAGATCCCGCCACGCCGCTCTACGGCCGGGCCTTCCAGTCCGCCTATCCTCCGGGATCGTGCTTCAAGCCCATCGTCGCGCTGGCCGCCCTAGATTCGGGCGAGGTCACCCGGAATACCCTCATCGACTGCCCCGGCGCGCTCACCATCGGCAATCACACCTTCCACAACCACAACAAGAAGGGTGCTGGCTCGATCAACGTTGTCCAAGCCCTCGCGTCCTCGAATAACATCTGGTTCGGCAAGGTGGGCATGCGGCTGGGTGCGAACAATTTCCTGAATACCGCCCGCCGTTTCGGCTTCGGTGACAAGACCGGCCTGCCCCTGATCGGGGAGAACGCGGGCAATGTCCCCACGAACGAGTGGATGCTCGCGGTCGAGAAGCGCCGCTTCAAAGACGGTGACGCCTTTAACATGTCCATCGGCCAGGGACCGCTACTGGTGACGCCATTGCAAGTGGCGCAGTCGATGGCGGGCATCGCGAACGGGGGCGTGCTGCCCCAGCTCCACTTGGTGAATCAGGTGCAGGATCCGTTTGGCCGCGTGATCGAGCAGGCGGTGCCGAAGCGCCGCAACTGGCTCGGTATCGACGAGAAGGCGATCGAGGCAACCCGTGAAGGCATGCGTGCGGTGGTCGATGGCGGCACCGGTCGCGCTGCCGGGCTGAGCTTCACCGAGCTCTGCGGCAAAACCGGCACGGCCCAGTGGAAGATTGCGAACAAGACGAACCTCGCATGGTTCGCCGGCTTCATGCCTTACGACCAGCCCCGCTTCGCCTTCGCCGCGGTCTATGAAGGCCGCCCGGGCGAAAATCCCAGCGGTGGCAAGAACGCCGCGCCGATCGTGAAGGCTTTCTTCGAGCCGCTTAAGGAAGAGATCAAGGAGATCATCGCCCCGGCACCAAAGGCACTGGAAGTGATCGACGAATCCGTCATCGCCCCAAAGGCAGGCGCGGTCACCGAGGAAGAAGCCGCGGCAGGCGAGGGGATCATCAACGAGATTCCCGATGGCGAAGTTCTCGACCCGGCGGCGCAGTCGAGCGGCAACGAAGCCGACGTGCCCCCGGTTCCGAAGGCGCTGGAAGTCGATCCCTCCGAACTCGAGTTTCCGGACGAAGTAGAGGACTGAAGGCCAAGCTGCGGAGCCTCCCCGCCGGGCACCACCGGCGGGCGGAGAAGCATTTCGCAAGATGAAGCGGGGATGTGTCAAAACTCGCCGCTTTCGAAGCTGGACGTGGCCCGACTTTGGCGGCAGATACCCGATGCCCCGCGGCGCGGGGCTTTTTTTACCTACCGACCCAAGTCACGATCATGGATATCCAAATTGCCACCCTTTGCGACTTCGCCGCTGACTACAACGGCAAGCTCGTCATCTCCGGCACCTTCGACACTCTCGCCGCCCGCCAGCTTCCGGTCGTGCATCCGAGCTGCAGCCTCGCTCTCCGCTTCTGCTTCACCCCCGAGGACTCCGGCCGCCACAAGCTTTCCATCAATATCATCAACGAGGACGGCGAAGCCCTCGACCCGAAGAACATGCCCATCGAGCCCGAGTTCGAAGTGCAGCTTCCCCCGGGCGTTCCTTTCCTGACCCGCAACGTGATCCTGAACCTCCAGGGCCTCCAGTTCCCGAAGGGTGGCATCTACTCGGTCGATCTCGGCTGCGACGGCGAGCTGCTCATGCGCCTGCCGCTCCGCATCGTCCAGGTCCAGGCCCAGCCGCAGGGTGAACCCGTTGCCTAAGACGTGTCTCTGACCCGTTACTCCTGTGCCCTGGTGACCGGCGCTTCCGCCGGCATCGGGGCCGAGTTCGCCCGCCAGCTCGCACCCCGCTGCGAGACGCTGGTGATCATCGCCCGTCGTGCGGAGCGTTTGGTCGAGCTGGCCGGTGAGCTTGAAGACCGGCATCCCGGTCTCCGGGTGATGCCGATCGAGGCTGACCTGACGGATGCCAATGCGCGTCTCCAGGTGGTGGGCCACCTGTTGTCAAAGGGGCTCGTTCCGGACCTGCTGGTGAACAATGCCGGCATGGGCGACTACGGTGAATTCGTCACCTCGGACTGGCTGAAGGTTGAGGCGATGCTCCGGCTGAATGTCGAGGCGCTGACCCATCTGACGCACGCGCTCCTGCCCTCGATGATCGAGCGGAAACGCGGATCCATCCTGAATGTCAGCTCGTTGGCAAGCATCGTGCCGATCCCGGACTTCGCGGTCTATGCGGCGACGAAGGCGTATGTGAGCAGCTTTTCCGAGGCGCTTCGGATCGAGGTCCGCGACCATGGCATCCGCGTGATGGCGCTGTGCCCCGGCCCGGTGCATACCGAATTCGGTGAGGTGGCAGGCCGCCAGCCCGGCACGGACTTCGGTGCGCGCGAGTGGTTCTACGTTCCCCAGGAGCAGGTGGTCCGGGAAGGGATCGCCGGTCTGGAGAATGATAGCCCGCGCGTCTATCCCGGATGGAAGGTGGCGGCTGCGGCCGTCGGCATTTCCCTGCTCCCGCTGGCAATCATCCGCATTGTCATGGCCACGCGGCCACGGAGGTGAGGTGACATCGTTTTCGCTTCCGATCGCGGGCGGCTGCATCGCAGTTGCCCGCTTTCGTTTGGCCCACTAGCGTCTTCCCGATGTTTTTCACGCTGGTTCTGGCGATCTACCGTCTGCTGCTGCCCGTCTATCTGCTGGTGGCCATGCCGGGCTGGCTGGTGAGGATGGGGCAGCGGGGGGGCTTCGGCAGCGGCTTGCGCGAGCGTTTTTCCATCTACAAGCCCCCGCTGGAAGACGAGCCCTGCGGACAGGTCCACCTGCATTCGGTGAGCGTGGGGGAAACGATGATCGCGGTAAAGCTGATCCGCGCGTGGCAGACGCGCGAGCCGGGCAAGCGCTTCGTGCTGGCGGTGGGCACAGCCACGGGCCACGCCGTCGGGGTGGAGGCCGCATTGCCGGGCGTCCGCGTCACCTACGCGCCGGTGGATTTCCGCCTCTGCGTGAAGCGCTATCTGGATCGCTTCGAGCCCGCGCAGATCGTGCTCGTGGAGGGGGAAATGTGGCCGCATCTGATGCTGGCCTGCGGGAAGAGGGATATCCCCGTGCGGCTGGTGAATGCCCGCATGTCGCCGCGCTCCGAGCGCCGCTATCGCAAGCTCGCGCCCGTGGTGAGCCCTCTTTTCAGCAAGCTCAATCTGGTCGCTGCCCAAGAGGCCGCCGACCTCGGGAGGTGGAGCGCCTTGGGCGTGGCCGAGGATCGCATCTTCGTCTCGGGCAGCTCGAAATTCGATCCCGGAGCCGCTGCGAAGCCAACGCAACGGCCTGAGTTCGCTGCCATGCTGGAGGCTTTTGGCAAAGATCGCCCGGTCGTGCTCGCAGCCAGCACGCACGCCGGGGAAGAGGCGTGGCTCGGCAAGGTCGTGCGCGAAACCGGCGCGCTGTTCGCGGTCGTTCCCCGGCATGCCGAGCGCCGTGCTGAGGTGAAGGCGGATCTGGAGAAGGAGGCCTTCAAGGTCGTGCTCAGGTCCGCTTTCGAGCTTCCCTCCCATGCCGCGGACGCCTGCCTCGTCATCGATAGCACCGGCGAGCTCCGCGACTGGACTGCTCATGCAACCGTGGTCGTGATCGGGAAAACCATCCTCGGCACCGGCGGGCAGAATCCTGCGGAGGCGATCATGGCGCGTCGTCCCTTGCTCTTCGGACCTCACATGGAGAATTTCGAGCCGCTGGCATCGTCGCTGGTGGCTGCCGGTGGTGCCGTCCGTTTTCGTGATGCCGCGGAGTTCCGTGATGCCCTCGAACGATTGCTCCGGGATGAGGCGCTCCGTAAGTCGTCGTGTGACGCTGCTGCGGGGGTTCTCCAAGGGCACGACGGAGCGACCGCCCGCATCCTCGATCTTCTGGAAAAGCCTCCGATCTACTGGCGGAAACGGATCAACTTCGGGTGATTTCCTACAAATCCGGCATCCGGACTGGCACAGCCGGTCATGTGACAGGTGGAACCTGTTTCGACAGACGAGGTGGGCTCTGAGTTTCCAAGGGCTTCCAGTCTTTGCTTCTGCGGATTCCCAGGCATCCGGTGCAGCATTTCGCCGATGCTCAGGACTCCCCAATCGCCCGGCTGATCTGCCTGTTGACGAGAATTCATACCCATTTCTCTTTCCCGTCGGCCCACTTTGAGCGACACCGCGCACCTGCCCATGACGAATCCGTTTCGCGAAGACCTCGTCTCCCGCTCGCGCCCCGAGCCTTGCACCGTGGTGATCTTTGGTGCCACCGGAGACCTTACCCACCGGAAGCTGGTCCCGGCGATTTACAACCTCGCGATCGACGGCGAACTGCCGCCGGGCG
Organism: Luteolibacter flavescens; assembly: GCF_025950085.1. Taxonomy (NCBI): domain Bacteria; kingdom Pseudomonadati; phylum Verrucomicrobiota; class Verrucomicrobiia; order Verrucomicrobiales; family Verrucomicrobiaceae; genus Neoluteolibacter; species Neoluteolibacter flavescens. Next base: position 822,525 of record NZ_JAPDDS010000001.1, on the reverse strand, counting down.
TGAAGATCCTCGGCTTTGCCCGCCGCGAGAAGAGCGACGAGGAATTCCGCAAGGGACTGGAGGAGCTGAACCGCAAGGTCTCGCGCTCCGGCCATGACGACGCGATCTGGGCGAATTTCCAGGAAAGCATCCACTATCACCAGAGCGAGTTCACCGATGCCGACGGCTACAAGCGCCTCGCGGAACGCCTCGACGCGATCGACCGCGACCGTGGTGGGAAGGGGAATCGGCTTTTCTACGTGGCCTCGGCACCGGAGTTCTTCGATGACATCCTCGAGCAATTGAAGGCCGCGGGTCTGAACAAGGCCAAGGACGGCTGCTGGGCCCGGGTCATCGTCGAGAAGCCTTTTGGCACCGATCTCAAGACCGCGCAGCACCTGAACGAGGTGGTGAACCGCACCTTCCAGGAGCGCGACACCTACCGCATCGACCACTACCTCGGGAAGGAGACCGCGCAGAACATCATGGTGCTGCGCTTTGCCAACGCGATCTTCGAGCCGCTCTGGAACAGCCGCTACATCTCCCACGTGCAGGTGACCTGCGCGGAGAATCTTGGCATGGAAGGCGGCCGCGGCGGTTACTACGACAAGTCGGGAGCCCTCCGCGACATGGTGCAGAATCACTTGCTGCAGCTCCTCAGCCTCATCGCCATGGAGCCGCCGACCGATCTCTCGGCCGATGGTGTCCGCGATGAAAAGGTGAAGGTGATCCGATCCCTTCGCCAGTGGGATACCCCCGAGAAGGTCGCCAAGAACGTCGTGCGCGCCCAGTACACCGCGGGCCATGTGGACGGCAAGTCGGTGCCCGGCTACCGGGAGGAAGACCGCGTCGATCCCGAGAGCATGACCGAGGCCTACGTGGCCCTGCGCCTCATGATCGATACGTGGCGCTGGAGCGGCGTGCCTTTCTACATCCGCATGGGCAAGCAATTGCCGAAGAAGGCAACCGAGATTTCCATCCACTTCAAGGACGCACCCTGCGTGCTCTTCAATGCGCTGCCCGGCGGCGTGCCCGGCGCGAACGTGCTGGTCATCCGCATCCAGCCGGACGAGGGCATCTCGCTGCGCATGGTCTCGAAGATCCCGGGCACCAGCCTGCGTCTGGAGACGGTGAAGATGGACTTCCACTACTCCACCAGCTTCGGCAAGGGCAGCCCGGAGGCCTACGAGCGCCTGCTTCTCGATGCCATGGCCGGCGATGCCACGCTCTTCGCCCGCCGCGACGAGGTGGAGGAGGCATGGCGCTTCATCGACCACATCGAGAATGCCTGGCACCAGAGCACGACCCCGCCGCCGATGGCCGAATACGTCGCCGGCACCTGGGGCCCGAAGGAAGCCGACGAACTCCTGCAAGCCGACGGCCACGTCTGGCGGAGACTGTAAGCGAAGTTGAGAGTGGGTGGTCGAGAGTCGAGAGCAAGATTCCGGGCTCGCGCTTCCTTCCTCACTCTCAACCCTCGACCCAAGACTCTCAACTTTTCGCATGACCACGCTTTCCATGCATCCCGAACTCGGCCGCGAGGTTTCCGTCGGTTCCATCGACAAGGAACTCCGCAAGCTGTGGGAAGAGGACGAGGCGCGCACGAATGCCTCGCTGATGAATCTGGCGGTGTATTCCGAGGAGCCGGGCTCGCTGGAGAAAAACTCCGCCGCGATCCGTGAGCTCACCGCGGAGCACGCCTGCCGCGCCATCCTCGTCGGCATCGATCCGAATGCGCCCGAGGCGTCGATCCGCGCCTGGATCACCGCGCACTGCCATCTTTCCCACGGGAAGAAATCCGTGTGCTGCGAACAGATCTCCTTTGCCCTCACCGGCAAGGCCACCGGACGCCTGCGCAACACGGTCTTCGCCCACCTCGCATCGGACCTGCCGCTGATCCTGTGGTGGCAGGGCGAGCTTTCGCCACGCTTCGAGGATCGCCTCTACAGCCTGGTGGATCGTTTCGTCTTCGACAGCTCGAGCTGGGCGAATCCGCAGGAGTCGTTTGGTCGCATTTCCGAGGCGATCGAGGGGGCGACCCGCGAGCTGGTGGTGCAGGATCTCTCGTGGACGCGCTGCTTCCAGTTCCGCGTCTCCGTGGCGCATCTCTTCGATGATCCGCTCGTGCTTGCCGCGCTGCCACAGATCGAGAGCGTGGAGATCGTCCATCATCCGGACAATCGCCAGACTGCTCTCCAGATGCTCGCTTGGCTCGTGGTCCAGGCTGGCTGGCGGGATGGCATGGAGCTCGATCTCGCGGTCCAGCGCCGCAATGGAAGCAAGGAGGGATTCTCCTTTGAAGGTCCGGATGGGAAACCGATCACGGTCACCGTCTCGGCTGATGAATCGTCAGCTCCGCTCGGCCTAGTGAAGCTCTCTGGTGGTGGCGTCACCGCCACTGTGTCCCGCGACGCAGGCGCGAATCACCTCATCCGGCGGATCGAAGCACCGGGCTACGCCATTGAGGCGCCCGGCCCGGTCGATCCGGACGAGTGTGCGAGTCTCATCCGCGAGCAGCTTTCCCGTGGTGGTAAGAACACGCTCTTCCAGAAGGTCCTGCCGCGCTTCCGGCAGCTTTTGGAGCGATAGATCAGGGCGGCGCGAAAACCGGGAGTGCTGCGTCGTCGCTGAATTCGATCCAGCGCCCGGTGAAGAGGTGATCCAGCCACATCAGCGGCGTGAATGCACGGTTCACGGCGGGGGCGAGCGGTGTGCCTGTTTTGGCGGATAGCCTTGAGACGATGCTCGGCCCGCTGAAGCTCTCCGCCGTCCAAGCCTTGCCCCGGTTCAGGGCGCAATCGGCGAATGTGAAGGAGTGCCGGGTGTGGCGGAAGATGCCGACGTGGTCGATCACGCCATGACTGTTTGCAAAGCGATACCACGCGTAGGTCCAGACGTAGAGACCCGCCAATATCGCCACGAACCAAGTCAGGAGGGCAAAGACTCGCTTCCTCACGCCCCGGTCATAGCGAGCAGATCATCGCGAGGAAAGCCAGGACCTCACTCCGCCATGTAGCTCGCCAGCTTTTCGCGAAGCGTGGTCCGCGCGCGGAAGAGCAGGCTCTTCACCGAGGAGACGGACGTCTTCAGCACCTTCGCGATGTCCTCGTAGGGCATCGACTCATAGCTGTAGAGGATCACCGCGGTGCGCTGGGCCTCGGGCAGGGTGGCGATGGCGCGGTCGATCTGCTGGTGCATCTCCAGCTTCATCGTTTCCTCCTGCGGCTCGTTGCGGGTCTCCGCGGACATTTGGAAGCCGCTCTCGTCCTCGCGCTCGTCGGTGGAGACCTCCTTGCGGCGGGAGCGCCTGCGGGTCTCGTTGAAGACGAGGTTGCGGGTGATCGTGAAAAGGTAGGTCGTGAATTTCGCGTCCGGCCGCCAGCGCTTCGCGTGCTTCCACACGCGCAGGAAGGCGAGTTGGGCGATGTCCTCGGCCTCGGTCGCGTCATTTAGCATGCGTGCCACCGTGCCGACCACCGCATTCTGGTGCCGTTCCACGAGTTGGCGGAAAGCCCGCTCATCGCCTTCCGCGATGCGGTACATCAGCGCCACGTCCACATCGTCCCCGTCCGCGCTCTCATTCACTGGCATCGGACGGGATTCGGGCATGTGGATCGGCGGGAAGGTCAGTGCGGCTTCCATGATCACCGGGGAAAACCACGCGGCGAGCGGGAAGTTGCGGACGAGATCCACCCCATGGCGGAAATGTCGTGCGGCTAAAGCCGCAGACGCGGCCATTTGCCGGTGAAATGACGCGAAAACTCCGCCTTCTATTCAGCCGGAATTTCATCGGGCGCGAGACAGGGCCATCGACGTGGATTGTTTGACCTGACGGCGATCAGGGCAGCAAGCTGCGGGTGAAGCGGATACCACCGCAGCATTCCTCCCCTTGAAACCGAAAATCATCTCTTTGGTCGGCGTTGTCGCGCTCGGCGCACTCGCTTGGATCGTTGTCCAGCAGCGGGAAATCACCCGTCTGAGGTCCGAGTCCTCGGACCTGGAGGCGAGATTGGCCGCTCCCTTGGGCAATCGCCCGGCCGCTCAGAAGGGATCTGGGAGTTCTGGTGATCAGGGTGAGCCACTCTCCGGCTCCGGCATCGATTGGGAGGAGGCCCTGATGCTGGCAAAGGGCGAGCGTGGACACGCCGACAACGCCATCTTCCACAGGCAGATAGAGGCCCTTTCTCCCGATCAGCTCATGGCCGCGATCGACGAGTTGGAAGCAAGCGACATCCCGGAGAGGCTGAAAATGGAACTGGCCCAACGGTTTCTACCCAGGCTGGTAAAGGTTTCCCCGCAGATTGCCCTCGAGCGGTTCGGGAAATATGCGGACAGCATCAACATGAGCACTTTGCTCGCAAGGGCGATGGAGTCATGGACGAAGGAGGATAGCGGGGCTGCCCTGGCTTGGCTGGACGGTATGGTTGCCTCCAATCCGCTCTATGCCAACGCGCTTTCCCGTATCAGCCCCGGTCGCATCGCACTGGAAACCGCCGTCCTCAGGGTGATGCTTCCGGACAAGGCCGAACTGTTGGTGGAGCGTATCTCGGCGATGCCGGAGGAGGAGGCGGCCAGGTTGTTCAAGAACCTCCGATGGGAGGGCTCCAAGGACGTTGAACCGCTCGCGATCGCCGAGCTGGTCCGACAAACCCTGCCGCAGGAGGAGCGCGATGACGTGCTGCGGCACAAGGCCGGCTTGCTGGCGAGCGGCGGCTTGGAAAAGGCTGCGGAATTCTTTGATCAGATCGATGCGAAGCCGGATGAATTGAGGGCGTGCATGGAAGCGGTTGTGGAGCATCGCATGAAGGCTCCTGCTTCGGCTCCCGACCTGGAGAGCGAAATGAAAGCAATGCGAGACTGGGTCGCAGTCCGTGATGTGGAGAGGGCGGATCTCCTGACCGGCTTCGGCTTCGGCAACGCCCTGTACGGTCGGGATCTGGACTTCGACGAAGTCGCCCCCGTGGTGATGATTTTCCATAATTCCGCAGGGAACGACGAGGTCCTGCATGGCTTCCTGAAAAACGGCGGATGCTGTCACGGAGCCAGGTCCTTGGAGCTGGCAGGGAAAATATCGGACCCCGAGATACGGGAAGAAGTCACCCGACACATCCGCAGCCATCGTTGAAGCCACCGTTTCAATCCATGAAAACCTATTTCACGACGGCAACGGTAACGATTGCTGCAACTGCGGCGATTCTAGGCACCGCATGGCATCAGTCACGGGTTCTCGGCGTGGAGCGCTCCCGCCTTTCCTCGCTAAGGCAACAGCTTGATGCGGCCGCTTCCACGCCGCCCGAGGCGAAGGATCCGAAAACCGGAGGATCGATCTCGTCAAAGCCGACCACGCAACCGAAAGAGGTGACCCTGGATGCGGAGCGGGTGCAATTCATCCGTGATATGGCTTCGGCGCTTCTCATGAGCTACTCGGCCGAGCTTTCAGCGCGGAGGGACGATGCCATGCTGGAGATCGGAGCCATGAGCATCGCGGATTTCCGCCGCTACATCAGAGCGGTCAGGGAGTCCGGCGAATTGACCGATGCTGAGCGGAAGGCCCATTGCAAGTTTGCCATGTGGGCCCTCATCGACCGTAGGCCCGCCGACGGATTGACGCTCTACACGGAATCCGAAGACTGGGTCGGATTGGGAATAGACCCGCGATCTCTCGCTTCTGCGCTCCGGAGATGGGCAGCGGAGGATCTTCCCGGCGGCTTGGCCTGGGTCCGTGAGGCAACTTCCAAATATCCCGAGTTGGTCGATGAGGAGGTGAGGCAAGGGATGATCGGAGCTGCGGCGAACACCGACCCCTCCTTGGCTTTCTCCCTGGTAGATGAATTCCAAATAGATCCTCCGTCAAACGCCACCCAAGGGGTCATGGGCGTGGCGGATACTCCGGAAAAGCGGCTGAAAGCCCTTAAGGCGCTGCGTGACTACCTACCTCAGATCGAGAGCAAGGCGGATCGCAGTCAGGCCGGCGACTACACGGTAGCAGTGCTGGGCAGGTTGCTGGCACAGGATGGTGTGGATGCCGGGACCAAATGGGCGGAGTCGGCCGGTCTGACGGTTTCGGAGATCTGGAGTCTGGGTAGCGATATCGGGGATGATGTCCGTCCCGGTGAAGAGGCCCGATGGATCGAATGGTTCGACCGCAAGCTGGAAGACCGCTACTGTGGCCGTCCCATCGGTCATGTCATGGCTTACTGGGCGAAGCGTGACCACAAGGCAGCCTCCGACTGGCTGAGCTTTGCTCCGGACGGCGCGGCGAAGAATGCCGCGATCGCGAGGTTCGCAACGACGGTGCTCGACGTCGAACCGGAGTCTGCCGCGCAATGGGCGGAGTTCCTTCCTCCCGGTGATCTGCGGACGAAGACCTTGATGGATGTTTACTGCTATTGGCCGAAGAAGAGCGAGGCATCCAGGGCTGCGGCGAGAGCGTTCGCGGCCAAGCATGGTCTTGAACCATGATTGCACTGCGATTGCCCTGATCAGGCGCGCTGGCCTACGCTCACGGTCGATGATTCTCAGGCCAAGCCGAGCAATTCGTTCGCGCGGCGGGCGACTTCGGCATAGCGCGCGGCGTTCTCGGGCTTGGTGAGGTCTTCGTCCCAGGTCGGGATCATTTCCTTCATCCGGGCCTTGCCCTCCGGGGTGTCGAGGAGGTGGGGGAAGCATTTCTTCACCACTTCCAGCACGATATTGACCGAGACGGAGGCCCCGGGCGAGGCACCCAGCAGGGCGGAGATACTGCGGTCCGCATTCGTGATGACCTCGGTGCCGTAGTGGACGATGCCGGCTTCGCCATCGGTCTTCTTGATCGCCTGCACGCGGATGCCGGCGTCGATGAGCTTCCAGTCTTCGGCCTTGGCGGCGGGATAGAAGACGTGGAGCACGTTCATCCGGTCCGCCATGCTCTGGGTGCCCTGCTGGACGAGATATTTGACGAGCTCGAGATTGCTGATGCCGATCTTGACCAGCGTGGCGAGGTTGTCCGGCTTCACCGAGAGCGGCAGGTCGAGGAAGCTGCCTTCCTTGTGCAGGAACTTCGTGGTCCATGCGGCGAAGGGGCCGAAGAGCAGGGTCTTCTTCCCGTCGAGGATGCGGGTGTCGAGGTGCGGCACGGCCATGGTCGGGGCGGACTCCAGCGGCTGGCCATAGACCTTTGCCTGATGCTTGCCCACCACGTCCGGGTTCTCGCAGATCAGCCATTGCCCGCCGATCGGGAAGCCGCCGAGGCCCTTGGCTTCCGGGATGCCGGACTTCTGGAGCAGGGAGAGGCTGCCGCCACCGGCTCCGACGAAGACGAACTTCGCGTTGTTCTCGAAGCTCTCGCCAGTTGCCTGGTTCTTGACGCGCACTTCCCAGCGGTCGCCGGATTTCGTCAGGTCGGTCACCCGGTGGCTCGAGGAGACGCCGCATCCCGGCTGCTTCTCCAGCCAGCCTAACAGCTTGCGGGAAATGTTACCGAAATTCACGTCGGTGCCGCCGTCCATCTTGGTCGCGGCGATCGGCACGTCCTTGCGTCCCTCCAGGAGGAGAGGGGCCCAGCCCGCGATGCGCTCGCGGTCTGTGCTGAACTCCATCTCGCGGAAGAAATGGTGGGCCGCCATGCCCTCGTAGCGGGCCTTCAGGTAGTCCACCATGCCCTGCCCGTGGACGAAGCTGAGGTGCGGGACGGGATTGATGAATTCGCGCGGATTGTCCGCCATGCCGGTGGCCACCGCGTAGCTCCAGAACTGCTTCGAGTGCTCGAATTGCTCGAAGATCTGGATCGCCTTGGTGACATTCACGCTGCCGTCCTTCTCGCGGTTCGGCGTGTAGCTCAGCTCGCAGATGCCCGCGTGGCCGGTGCCCGCGTTGTTCCAGCCGTCGGAGCTTTCCTGCGACAGCTTCTCGGTCGCCTCGTAAACCTGGATCGTGAGCGCCGGCTCCAACCGCTTCAGCATCGCGGCGAGATTCGACGACATGACGCCGCTGCCGATGATGATGACGTCGGGATTCTGGATGTGCGTGGAGTGCGGCATGGGCTTCTGGGAAATCGGTGGCGGATGCCCAGAATTGAAAGTGCGCCCCCGCAGGTCGAGCGCGGAAGTGGGATTGACGCTCTTGGTCTTGGGTTTGGAAAAAAGCGCGGAGGGATTCACCCCGCCGCGCTCGCCACTCCCACGAGCCGACGTCAGACGGGCGCGAAAACCATCGCCGTGCGGGCCGGCGAGTAGATCGTCAGCTTGCCGTTTTCATCGACCGGATACTCGATGCCCGCATCCACGCGACCTTGGCCACCGAGTTCGCGGGCATCCGTGTCGAGGACGAGGCGGTAGGCTCCGGAGCCCGGGACGGGAAACTGGAAGTCCGGCTGGGAGCAGTCCACGGACAGATTGAAGACGAAGACAAGATCGCCCCGACGGGCGCACATGATCTTCCGCTCGTAGTCCATCCACAGGTTCTGCGGCCTGTCCGCGCCCGGAAGTCCATGCTGCTTGCCGGTCTCGATCATCGCGCGGTCGAAGGCACCGAGCCACGGGTACTTCAGCGCGTGATTGTCGGCGAGCGACCACTGGCGGCGGCAGTAGTGGTAGGACCAGCCATTGCCCTCGCGTGGGAAATCCAGCCACTCGGGGTGGCCGAATTCATTGCCCATGAAATTCAGCCAGCCTTCGCCACCGAGGGCGAAGGTGAGCAGGCGGATGATCTTGTGCAGGGCGATGCCGCGCTCGACCACGGGGTCGGGATCGTCCTTGCCCATGTTCCAATACATCTTCTCGTCCATCAGCCAGAAGGCGAGGGTCTTGTCGCCGACGAGCGCCTGGTCGTGGCTTTCGGCATAGGCGATGTTTGCCTCCCCATGGCGACGGTTGACGAGCGTGCCCCAGATTTCGTCGAGGTTCCAGTCCTCGTCGCGGGTGTGCTTCAGCAGCTTGATCCAGAAGTCGGGAATGCCCATCGCGAGGCGGTGGGTGAAGCCGACGCCGCCCTCGCTCACCGGGCGGCAGAGACCCGGCATGCCGGACATGTCCTCGGCCACGACGATCGCACCGGGCCGCAGCTCCTTCGCCAGCGTGGTCGCGAGCTGCAGGTAGAGGATGGCCTCCTGGTCCACGCCGTGGACGAAGTACTTGTCGTAGTTGTCAAAGGACTCCATCCCGCGATGCCAGTAGAGCATCGAGGTAATGCCATCGAAGCGGAAGCCGTCGAAGCGGAACTCCTCCAGCCAGTAGCGGACATTCGACAGCAGGAACTGGCGGACCTCGGAGCGGCCGTAGTCGAAGACCTTCGAGTCCCACTGCGGGTGATCTCCCCGGTCGTCGGCGTGGAAGTAGAGATTGCCCGAGCCATCGAGGTCGTTGAGACCCTCCGCGATGTTCTTCACCGCGTGCGAATGGACGATGTCCAGCAGCACGGCGATGCCGAGGCCATGGGCGGTATCGACGAGATACTTCAGGTCCTCCGGCGTGCCGAAGCGCGAGGACGGGGCGAAGAACGACGAGACGTGATAGCCGAAGGACCCGTAGTAGGGGTGCTCCTGCACGGCCATGAGCTGGACGACATTGTAGCCGCCCGCGGCGATGCGTGGCAGCGTGGCATTCGCGAACTCGCGATAGGAATGCACGCGGCCTTCCTCGCCCGACATGCCGACGTGAGCTTCATAGATGAGCGGGACCTTCACCGACGAGGGATCGAAGTCGTGCCGCCACTGGTAGCGCTCCTCTGGCTCCCAGATCTGGCCGGAGAAATCGTGCGTCTCCGGATCCTGCACCGCGCGCAGGATGCAGGCCGGGATGCGGTCGCGATGCGTGCCGTCCGCACCCGTGACGTGCAGTTTGACCTTCTGGCCGTGGGCGAGCGTGCCTGCCGGGAGATGGAGCTGCCACACGCCGCCCCGTGCGAGGGCGAGGGGATGGCTCTCGCGGTTCCAGCCATTGAAATCGCCGACGAGCGACACGGCTTTCGCCTTCGGAAGCCACTCGCGGATCATCCATCCACCATCGGCCTGACGGTGGATTCCGGTGAGCTGGTGCCCCGCGGAGTGGGCTGCGAGACTGCCGCTGCGGGCCTCGATGTCGGCAAGGGTGGCCTTGAACCGGTCGATGCGATGCCGGATCGCTCCGGCATGGGATTCAAGCCAAGGATCGTCGAGGACCAGCTGGGGTATGTCGCTCACTTCCCGAGCATGAGCGCGGCCCGTGCCAGTGGGAAGAATGGATTGAGTTCATGGTGCAACCGGCTCGCCAAGGTGATCGCGAACGAAGCCTTGGAGATAACCCGCGGTCAGCACCGTGTTGGTGACGTGTGGTGTAGGATCACCCTTCGAGTAGAGCACGTTCACGGGGATCGCGACCTTGCCGAGACGCTTGAGCTCGGCGTCGATCTCGGGCTTGTCCACGGTCTTGTCGGCCTTCAGCGCCACGATGCCGTGGGCCTTGAAAAACTTCGCGGTTTCTTCGGTGTATGCCGCCGCCTTGTTGGTCTGGCAGGTGAGGCACCAGCGGGCGGTGTAGTCGATGTAGATCGACTTGCCCTCCTTGAGCAGGGCGTCCTGCTTTTCCTGCGTCCACTCCTCCCACTGGATCTGGGTGGAGCTGGCGAGCTCGGCTGCGGGAGCCGGTGAAGGCTTCATCAGCATGAAGCCGGTGACGAAGAAGGCGGCAGCGGCGACGCGTCCGATGCCCCGGGCCTTCGCTGTCCGGTAGGGCACCGACCAGCGGCCGAGGATCCAGAAGGCGGCGGAGATGACCGCGATCCCGATCAGCACATGGAGGCTCTTTTGCCCTGCGATCTGATCCCCCACCTGCTGGAGGTAAACCCACGCGAGATATGCCACCGTGGCGAAGAGCAGGAAGGACATCCCTTGCTTGAAGGACTCCATCCAAGGGCCGGGGCGAGGGAGCTTGTCCACCAAGGCCGGGAAAAATGACAGCACGAGATAGGGCAGGCTGAGACCCAGGGCCATGCAGGTGAAGCTGGCGAGGAACAATGGCGTGGGGAGCTGCACCGTGGCACTCAGGCCAGTACCGAGGAATGGCGCGGAGCAGGGAGTGGCGACCACCGTGGCCAGGATGCCCGAGAAGAAGGTGCCGGAGAGGCCGTCCTTGTTGGTGAGCTTGCCTCCTACACCGGTGGCGGAGGTGCCGATCTCGAAGATCCCGAACATGCTGAGGCCGAAGACCAGCATGACGAGCAGCAGGGAAAGCACGACCCACGGGTTCTGGAGCTGGCCACCCCAGTTGCGGATGCCTCCAGCCAGCATCAGGGCGCACAGCAGCCAGAAGGAAACGAGCACTCCGGAGGTGAAGATGAGACCGTGCTTCACCACCTTTGAGCGGTCATGGCCGGACTGCTGCACGAAGCCCATGATCTTCAGGCCGATCACCGGGAAGACGCAGGGCATCAGATTGAGGATCAATCCGCCGATGAACATCAGGCCGAAGGTCAGGAGCAGTGCCGGTTGTTCTTCGGTTGCCGCACTGGCAGCTCCGGCCGAGCCGCCGTCTGTTGCCGGGGCTCCGATGGCGATGGCATCGAGGGTGATTCCTTTCGACGGATTGCCAGTGATCCAACCGTTGTCGGACTTGAGGATACCGGAGATGGAAGTTGGCTTCGGATCGGTCTCGGGATTTCTATGGACCACGAGTTTCCAGGAATCTCCGTCCTTGGTCAGTTCCTGGGACTTGGCAGCATCTTCAAGGGCGTCGCTGCTGAAAAACCGGACGTTCTCGGGCTGCGAGACCGCGCCTTCACCGGGAGTCAGGGTCAGCGTGACGGTGTCGCCGTTGCCGCTGGCATTCACCATCCAAGCTCCGTGCTTCTGTGGCATGGCGGCGTCGGCCTTGGCAAATCCATCGGCAGACTCCGGATTCGGGCTGGCAGATGTGGCGACGGGCAGCGAGAGCTTCAGTTCCGCGTCACCCGGGATGCAGCTTTCCTTGCAGGCCAGCCACGAGGCCTCCCCGGAAAGGGTGAAGGTTTCACCTGCCTTCAGCGTGGCAGGCGGGGTAATGGTTTGGATGAACCAAGTCTCGCCATCGTAGCCGTAGAAAGGGGCGTCAGCAGCGAATCCGAGCGTCGGGACCGGGAACTGCAGGTCGCTCGCGGTGGCTCCTTCCGGGAGCTCCCACTCGATGGAAGGGGGGAACCCGACCTGGCCGGGGTTCACATAGTAGGTGTGCCAGTGCGGAGCGTGGGTGATCTTCAGGGCTACGCGGAAGGGCTCTCCGGGCGCTACTTCCTTGTTTTCGGAGACGATCTCCGCGGTTGCCGGCACCTGCTCCTGCTGTTCGCCTCCTCCGAAGTTTCCGAAGGGACTGAGGTCGTCTTGCGCCTGCACCAGAGGCAGGGAGGCAAGCAATGTGGCGAGGATAAGGCGGGGCAATCGCATGGTCAAAACAGTCGTGACTGGTGAATAGAGGAGCAGGGAGGCGAATTTATCCCACAAAAATGCCGGGCGAGGTCGAGATGACCTGCCCGGCACGGGAAATCAAGGTCCGGAGGACCGAATTAGTAGCCGCGCTGCTCTTGGTCACGGGCATTGCCGTAGGCACCGCCGGCGACACCACCTGCGGCGGCACCGATGGCTGCACCTTCCAGCGCACGGCCGGACTGGTTGCCGATGATGGCACCGGCACCGGCACCGATCAGCGCGCCGGTGGCGGCGCCGCGGTTGGCGTTCGGGCCGTAGTTCTGGCAGCTCGTGCCGATGAAGGCGGAGGCGACGGCGAGGAGAGCGAGGGATTTCTTCATGGTTCGATTGGTTCGGTTACGTGGAACTGCTTCCGCCAGAATGCTCGATGCGCAAGGCGGAATGCGGCGACGGTTCTGACGTTCCGTCCGAAAAATTTATTCACAAGTCCAAAGTATCGACCGCCCGGACGCATTCGCGGACCAGCCGGGGGCCTTGGTAAATGAAAGCGGAGTAGATCTGCACGAGGCTGGCCCCGGCGCGGATCTTGTCCACGGCGTCTTCGGCACAGGAAATGCCGCCGACTCCGATGATGGGGACCTTCCCTCCGAATTCCGTGGCGAAGGCGTGGATGATCTCGGTGCTGCGCTGGGTGAGCGGCTTGCCGGAGAGGCCGCCCGCCTCGTTTGCGCGCGGGTGACCGGCCACGGGCTCGCGGGCCAGCGTGGTATTCGTGGCGATGAGGCCGTCGAGCCCGCCGTCGAGGAAGACCTTTGCCAAGGCGGTGACGTGAGGCGGATCGAGATCCGGAGCCACCTTGAAGAGCAACGGGACGCGCTTCCCGTGCTCGTTTTCGAGCGCGGCCTGTTCCTTTTTCAGCCGCTCCAGCAGGCGTGCCGAGGCTTCCTCGCCCTGCAGGTCGCGCAGGCCGGGGGTATTCGGCGAGGAAAGATTCACGGCGATGTAGTCGGCCACCGGGTAGGCGGCCTTCAGGCAGATGAGGTAGTCATCGGCCGCATTCTCGTTCGGCGTGTCCTTGTTCTTGCCGATATTGAAGCCGATCACGCCTTGGAAGTGCTTCGAACGGCGGACGTTTGCCACCCCGGCGGCGATGCCCGGGTTGTTGAAGCCCATGCGGTTGATGATCGCCTCGTGCTCGATGAGGCGGAAGAGCCGGGGCTTCGGATTTCCCGCTTGGGGCCGGGGGGTGATGGTGCCGATCTCGACGAAGCCGAAGCCGAGACGACCCAGTGCGTCGATGGTGTTGCCTTCCTTGTCCAGACCCGCGGCGAGGCCGACGCGATTCGGAAACCGCAGGCCCATCACTTCGGCTGGCGACGAGAACTCATCGGAGGGAAAGAGCGCGGACAGTGTGCCTGTCTTCTCCGCCAATCGCAGCCCCCGCAGGCTCAGGTGGTGAGCGTTTTCTGCATCGAGGCGGAAGAGCAGGGAGCGGGCGAGATCGTAGGCGTCGGGCACGGACGGAGCGTGAACATCGAACGCAGATCGGTCCAACACGGAAGATCGGCGGCGCGTGCTCATCATCGGCCCTGTCGATGAATGGTGCCCGGCTTTCGATTCATGGAATAGAAGCGAATGCCCTTAGCCTTCGCGGCGATGAACCGCTTCTGCGCCTCCCTGATCGTCTCCGCTTTCCTCAATGGTGCCTGTCAGTACGACACGCCTGCGAGCTATTCCCTGCCCGTGACACCAGGATCGTCGGGCGCGACCGAGTCCGTCTCGAATGCGCGCCCGACGGTCCGCTTCCCCGCGCGAGTGGCGGTGGCGAGGATCGAGAGTTCCTACAGTGGCTTCCGCATGATCCCGGAGACGGATGTGGAGCAGTCCGACCACGCTGCTGCCGCCTCCGCGCTCCCCGGCGTGGCGGGCCTGGTCAGCCTGAATCGCGTGGCCCTTCTTAGCGAGGTGAAGTCCTACCGCGATCTCGATATCGAGGCGCGAAAGGTCGGCGCGGATCTCGTGGCAATCTATCGCTTTGAGACCAGCGAGAGCTCCAGCGATGCTTTCCTGCCGCTGAGCATTGCGACGCTGGGTCTGGCCCCGACGAATGGCTACACGGTCAATGCAACGGCAACCCTCATGGTCCGCGACGCCCGCACCGGCTACCTTTACGGAGTGATGGAAGAGAGCGCCACGAACAAGGGCCTCACCGCCGGAATGGACCTGCACAATGCCAAGGAGCGCTCCAAGCGGAACGCCAAGAAGAAGGCCCTCGACAAGCTCACGGAGAAGCTCCCCGGCTTCTGGAACGGGGTCCTCGTCAAAGGGCGCTGAGACTTGTCGCCGAGGGGGCACTGGATCGGCGGAGCGGGGAGCGCTGGCTTCAGCCGGCTTGGAAGGTCATGCGAACGACGTGCAAAAGCCGCACCTCACCGGAGTGCCTCCTGGGAGCGCGTGCCTCCGGCTCGCTTGGATGGGCGAGCGAAGCACGGGTTGAGCGTGCTTTCCCGGTTGCGTGTCCATGGAGGCGGCTCTCTCTGTAAGTTCGCCTACCTGCCAAGCGTGCCAGTGGCACGCGCTCCCAGGGGGCACAGGATCGGCGGAGCCGGCTCCGCCGATTAGATTGCCAGCCTTGTCACTCGCCCGCGTCGGGATACGACCCGAGCAACTTGACCATGGAGCAGTGCTTCTCCAGTTCCTCAATTCCACCCTTCACCACCGGGTCTTGGCAGTGGCCGGAAAGATCGACGTAGAAGATGTATTCCCAGTCCTTCCGCTTGGAGGGGCGGGACTCGATCTTCGACATGTTGATGTGGAATTGGTCGAAGGCCTGGAGCGCGCGGACCAGCGAGCCCGGGCGGTCATGGATGGCGAAGAGCAGCGACGTCCGGTCGTTGCCGGTGGGCGGGCAGGTCTTCTCGCCGATCACCAGGAAACGCGTGGTATTCGTCGCGCGGTCCTGGATCGACTCCTCGATCACCGTCAGCCCGTACATCTCCGCGGCGGCGGGGCTGCCGATGGCGGCGGCACCGTCGGCGGCGTTTTCCTTGGCAAGCTGGGCGGCGCGCGTGGTGGAGGAGACCTCGACGAGATCCGCCTTCGGGAAATGCTTCAGGATCCAGCCGCGGCACTGGGCCAGTGCCTGCGGGTGCGAGTAAAGCGTCCTGATCTGCTCGCGGGGAACGTCCGCCATTAGGCAATTCTCGATGCGCAGCAGAATCTGCGCGCAGATCTGGAGAGGCGAATCGACGAATAGATCCAGCGTGTGCGAGACCGCGCCTTCGGTGGAATTCTCGATTGGGACGACGCCGTAATCGGCGCGGCGGCGGGCGACCTGGTCGAAGACCTCGAAGAAATTCGGCAGCGGCGTGTAGTCCACCGAGTGGCCAAATTTCTTGATGGCGGCCTGATGGGTCCACGAGCCCTCGGGGCCGAGATAGGCGATCTTCAGGTCGTCCTCCAGCGCGAGCGCCGCGGACATGATCTCGCGATAGATCGCGCGGATCGACTTCTCCGGCAGGCGGCCCTTGTTCCGCTCGATCAGGCGGCGCAAAAGCGCTTCCTCGCGCTCCGGGGCGTAGATCTGGAGGCCGTCCCGTTTCTTCACCTCGCCCACCTGGTGGACCAGGTCGGCACGGTCGGAGAGGAGATCGAGGAGCTGGCCATCGATCTGGTCGATGTTCTTGCGGATGTCGTCGAGGTTCACGCTTTTTCGTCGGGAGAGGCGGAGGCAGGGGATGCGCCGGTGGCGCTGAGGGCAAGCTGTTCTTCCGCGGCGGCACCTTCCGAGGGTGCCTCGGGGAGCTTCACGCGGCGGAGTTCTTGGGCATTCGGCAGGTCATCAATGCTGCGGATGCCGAAGTGCTCGTAGAAGGACTCCGTGGTCTCGTAGAGCAGCGGGCGACCGGGCAGCTCGGCGCGGCCGCCGATGCGGACCAGCTCGCGGTCGAGCAGCTTTTGCAGCATGCCATCGCAGGCGACGCCGCGGACGGCCTCGATCGCCGCCTTCGTGATCGGCTGGCGGTAGGCGATGATCGCGAGCGTCTCCATGGCCGGGCCGCTGAGGCGCTCCGGCTTCCGGCCGGGGAAAAGCTGGCGGACGAATTCGCCGTAGGTGGGGCGGGTGAAAATCTTCCAGCCCTTGGCCCGCTCCATCAGCAGGAAGGCGCGACCGCTGGCCTCGTAGATGTGGTTCAGCGCGGCAATGGCGGCGATGACTTGGTCCGACGAGACGGTGGCGAGGCCGACCAGCCAGTCCGGCAGCTCTTCCGGGGTCTCGCCGTCCTCCACCTTGCGGGCGCGGGCGTCCTCGGCCTCCGCCACGCGGGCGCGGATCAGCCGGGCGATCTCCTCCGCCGGCATCGGCTCGTCCGAGGCGGTCAGCAAGGCTTCGACTATCGAGGAAAGTTCCATGGCGGGCGGCGGAGCTTAGGCAAGCTCGGGGGCATTTCAAGCGTGCCGGCGACCGTGTGTCACCCGGGGATTTTTCCGGCCCGGCTTTCCGCTTGCGGGGCAGGGGGGCGGCTGGTTCGCTTGCCGCGCCCCATGGCCGCCCCGCAGAATACCATCGCTCTGGTTTTTGACTATGACCAGACGCTCAGCCCCCGCTACATGCAGGATGATGTGCTGTTCCCGGAATTCGGCATCGATCCCGCGCAGTTCTGGAAAAAGTGCAACAAGCTGGTGACAGAGCAGCAGTGGGACGGGGAACTCGCTTACCTGAAGTGCATTCTGGATTATCTCCAGATGGATCAGGTGACAAATGCCCGGCTGGTCGAGCTGGGTGCGGGCCTGACCTTTTTCCCGGGCGTCTTCGAAATGTTCGACACCCTGCCGAAGGCCTGCCTCGGTCCGCATCACGAGGCGGTGGGGGTGAAAATCGAATTTTACATCATTTCCTCCGGCCTGAAGGCGCTCCTCGATGGCAGCCGCCTGAATACCAAGGTGAAGGCGATCTTCGGCTGCGAATTCGGCGAGGATTCCCACGGCATCATCAGCTTCCCGAAGCGGGCGATTTCGCACACCACGAAGACGCAGTTCCTCTTCCGCATCAACAAGGGGATGCTCGACTACTCGCAGGACGTGAACGACCACATGCCTGCGGAACAGCGGCCGATCCCTTTCGATAACATGATCTACGTGGGTGACGGGCCGACCGACGTGCCGTGCTTCACCGTCATGAGCAAGAGCGGCGGGCAGGCGATCGCCGTTTACAATCCCGAGGACCCGACCAGCCGGAGCTTCCGGAAGTGCTTCCAGCTCTCCTCCCACGCCGGGCGGGTGAAGCACATCGCCCCGGCGGACTACCGGCAGGGCAGCCACCTCTGGCTGCTGCTTTCCGAAATGGTGCGCGAAACCGCCGACCGCATCCTGCGTCGCCGGGTGGAGGAGCGGGAAAACGCCACCGTCGCCGCGCCGACCTTTTGAAAACACATGGGACCAGGATGGATAGGATGGATGGAATAAAACCCTGACCCTGTCGGCCCGGAACGCCACCCGAACCCTTATTCTAAAATCCTATCCATCCCATCCATCCTGGTCCTGATCATCGGGGCTTGGCGGAGGGAGTCGCCACTCACATGTCCGAAAAGAAGCATTTCCATTTTACCGGCGTCTGCGGGACCGCGATGGGCGCCGTGGCCGTTGCGATGAAGCGCAAGGGCTTCACCGTCACCGGCTCCGATACGAACGTGTATCCGCCGATGTCCGACTTCCTCCGCAACGAGGGCATCGAGATCACGGAAGGCTACCGTGCCGAGAACCTGCCTGCGGACGCCGACGTGATCGTCATCGGCAATGCCATCAGCCGTGGCAACGAGGAGGCCGAGGCCGCGCTCTCCCGCAAGCTGCTCTACCAGTCCCTGCCGGAGGTGATGAAGGAGCATTTCCTGCGCGGAAAGCGGAACTACGTGGTGAGCGGCACGCACGGCAAGACCACCACGAGCTCCATGCTCGCATGGCTCTTCATCTCGGCAGGCAGGGAGCCGGGCTGGATGATCGGCGGACTGCCGAAGAACCTGGGCCGCGGCGCGAATTTCACCGACTCGGAATTCACCGTGCTGGAGGGCGACGAATACGACACGGCCTTCTTCGACAAGCGCTCGAAGTTCCTCCACTACCTCCCGGAGGTGGCGGTGGTGAACAACATCGAATTCGACCACGCCGACATCTACGCGAATCTCGACGAGATCAAGCTGACCTTCCGCCGCCTGCTGAACGTGGTGCCACGCACCGGCTGCGCGATTATCAATGGCGACGACCCCAATTGCCGTGATGTGGCGGAGAAGGCTCCGTGCCCTGTGAAGACTGTGGGTCTTGGCGAGGGGAATGACGTCCGCATCTCCGATGTGACCTACGATGCGGATCGTAGTTCCTTCACCCTCGGCGGCGAGCGCTACTCTCTGCGGATGACGGGTGAATTCAACGTGCGGAACGCTGCGATGGCCACCTCCGCGGCGCTTTTCGCCGGGCTGACCCCGGATGAAATCCGTGCGGGCCTCGAGAGCTTCGACGGTGTGGCCCGTCGCCAGGAACTCCGTGGCGAGGCCGGTGGCGTGAAGGTCATCGATGACTTCGCGCATCATCCGACTGCCATCAAGCTCGCGGTCGGCAGCCTGCGCCAGCGCTACGGAAACAGCCGCCTGTGGATCCTTTTCGAGCCGCGCTCGAATACGACGCGCCGTGCCGTTTTCCAGAACGAGCTGGCCGAAGCACTTGCGCTTGCCGATGAGGCGGTGGTTTCAGAGATCCCGGATCTTCACAAGATCCCGGAGAACGACCGCCTCGATCCCGACAAGCTCGCCGCGGACATCGCACGGCACGGCGGGAACGGCCGCTACATCCACACGGTGGACGAGATCGTGGAGACCGTCGCGCGCGAGGCGAAGGCCGGCGACGTGGTAGCCGTGCTCAGCAACGGCGGCTTCGGCGGCATCCACAAGAAGCTGCTCGAGCGGCTGGCGTGAACGACGCTGGTCCCGGCCACCGGGATATCGGACTCCATGAATCAAGGCTGGCGGCAAGGTGCCGCCGCCGAGGTCACATGCCAGCGAGGCGGTGGTTCATGGCCACCGATTTCCTCAAGGCGCGCATCACATCAATCATCTGGATGTGGCCCTTGGCGGCGCTCCGGCACTGGTCGTTGATGAAGGCATTCCGGCTCACGTGTCGGCCGATCTCGCTGTAGAGCTGCCGCATCTGGGTGTCGATCAGGCCCTGCTGCGCCTTGAATGAGGAGATGTCGCGATTGGCCTGGCCGATCTGTTGGAAAGCGACCGACGCTTCGGCGCGATGCTTTTGACGCTCTTCCGAAAGCTCAGCGTCGATGGTGTCCACCATGGCGTCTCCATCGGCGATGCTGGCTGCGATCCGGTCGCGGTCGTGCTTGAGCTGGGTGAATTGCGACTTCAGTTCCAGCATGCGGGACTTCGTTTTCTCCGTCGCGCTTGTGACGCCGTCGTGCTGGGTCACTTCCAGCTTCATTTTGAGGCCGTCATAAACCCGGCGGATTTCCCGAGCCTGCTGGATCACCAGGTCGCGGTCCTTCGCGAGAGTTTCGAGCTCGGTCAGCAGGCTTGCACGCTTCTCTTCCAGCTCTAGCTGGGAATCGGACTTGGCGTTGAGCAGGCTGGAGCGCTGGTCATGGGCGTCGGCGAGGAAGGCCTCGCACTCGGCGAGCTTGGTGCCGATTTCGTTCCGCTCCTTGATCAGCTTCCGCAGGTTCCAGTACTCGACGCCAAGCTCCTCAACTTCCTCGACCCGCTCCCACACGGACTGCCCCAGCACCTGCTCCGCCTCGCGCAGCAGGTGCATTTCCGAGGCAGCCTCCGACATGCGCCGCTGGCGGCGGTTCACGCCAAAGGCCTGGGCAATCCGAGCGAAAATGTAGCGGGTCGTCGTCATTCGTTATTTGGCACCGGCGATCTTTTCCTGAAGATTGGCAATCACGGAGAAATCTTCAAGCGTCGTGGTGTTCCCGCTGACCGTTCCCGTGGTTACGAGTTCCTTCAGCAGGCGTCGCATGATCTTGCCGGAGCGGGTTTTCGGCAGAGCTGGTGCAAAATGCAAGTCATCGGGCTTCGCAATCGCCCCGATCACCTTGCCGACATGCTCGCGGAGTTCCTTCTGCAGCGCCGCGGAATCGGCGATACCGGCCTTCAGCGTCACGAACGCCACAACCGCCTGACCCTTCAGATCATCCGGACGTCCAACGACCGCTGCTTCCGCCACGGCAGGATGGCCGACCAGCGCGCTCTCGACTTCGGCGGTGCCAAGGCGGTGGCCGGAGACATTGAGGACATCATCTAGGCGGCCGACGATCCAGAAGTTGCCCTGCTTGTCGCGGCGGGCACCGTCACCGGCGGTGTACATTCCTTGGTAGTCGGACCAGTAGGTCTTCTTGTAGCGGGCCTTGTCGCCGTAGATGGAGCGAGTCATCGACGGCCACGGCTTGCGGATCACGAGTCGACCGCCTTCGTTCGCCTTACATTCTTGGCCGGTCTCGTCGAGGATGGCGGCATCGACTCCGAAGAAGGGCAGGGTGGCCGTGCCGGGCTTCAGCGGGGTGCAGCCGGGCAGGGGAGTGATCATGATGGCACCGGTCTCGGTCTGCCACCAGGTGTCCACGATGGGGCAGCGTCCGCCGCCGATCTTCTCGTGATACCACATCCAGGCCTCCGGATTGATGGGCTCTCCGACGGAACCTAACAGGCGCAGGCTGGAGAGGTCGTGCTTCTTCGGGAAATGGTCGCCTGCCTTGATGAAGGCGCGGATGGCGGTCGGTGCGGTGTAGAAGATCGAGACGCCGTATTCCTCGATCATCTGCCAGAAGCGGCCGAAGTCCGGTTGATTCGGAGCGCCCTCATACATCACCTGCGTCACGCCCATCGCGAGAGGGCCATAGACAATATAGCTGTGGCCGGTGATCCAGCCGACGTCGGCGGTGCACCAGTAGACGTCGTCATCCTGCATGTCGAAGACGTACTTGCAGGTCACGTAGGTGCCGGTGAGGTAGCCGCCGCTGGTGTGGAGGATGCCCTTCGGCTTTCCGGTGGAGCCGGAGGTGTAGAGAATGAAGAGCGGATGCTCGGAGTCGAAGGCCTTCGCCTCGTGCTTCGCGGTGACCTTCTCGGTCTCCTCGTGCCACCAGGTGTCGCGGCCCTTGGTCATGGAGATCTCCTGACCGGTGCGCTTGAAGACGACCACCGACTTGATCGCCTTGTACTTCTTGAGCGCTTCATCGACGTTGTCCTTCAGCGGGACGATCTTGCCGCGGCGCCAGCCACCGTCTGCGGTCACCACATGGGTCGCGCCGGAGTCTTCCAGGCGATCCACGATGGAGTCCGAGGAGAAGCCGCCGAAGACCACGGAGTGCACCGCGCCGATGCGGGCGCAGGCGAGCATGGCGATGGCCGCTTCCGGGATCATGGGCATGTAAACCAGCACGCGATCCTTCGACTTCACGCCCTTGGCCAGCAGGACATTGGCGAAGCGGCAGACCTCGCGGTGGAGCTGCGCGTAGGTGAGCACCTGGCGGTCGCCGGGTTCGCCTTCGAAAATGATGGCCGCCTTGTTGCGGCGCGAGCCCTTCGCGTGTCGGTCCACGCAGTTCTCGCAGACATTGAGCTTCCCGCCGACGAACCACTTCGCATCCGGAGCCTTCCAATCCAGCACCTTCGTCCACTTGTTCCGCCACTCGAGTTCCTTCGCCTCGCGTGCCCAGAAGACCTCCGGCTTGTCCACCGACTCTTGCCACAGCTTCTTGTACTGGGCCATGCTGGAAATGCGTGCTTTCGCCGAGAACTCCTTGGTTGGCTTGAAGACGCGGTCTTCGACGAGATGGCTTTCGATCTTGTTGCTCATGATGCCTTGGGTTGCCGGCGCAAGTCGGGTTGCCGGACTACCCGAAACTAAAAGCCACAATTCGCAGGGGGCGACTCAAAATTTGCGCTTCGGTGGCGCATGCCACGGACTTTCTCGGGGTATTGACGGAAACCGACATTCGTCGAGTTCGAGAAAGCATCGCAAAAGCTATCTGCTTGTGGTGTTCTCTTTTTTGGTTACAGTGTCCCGGTGATCCGCAGCTTCGCCGATAAAGCGACCGAGAAGGTTTTCTGCGGTGACATTCTCACTCGCAAGGAGGCCAATCGACTCGGCGGCTTGAGATTGGAGAAGGCTCAGGAACGTCTAGCAATTCTCAACCGTGCTTCAGAGAAAGACCTGCTCACACTGCGAGCACTTCATTATCACAAGCTTCACGGCTCGGACCGATACTCAATTGATGCTGATGGCCGGAACTCGAAGTGGCGGATCACCTTCGCATGGGCCGATGAAGGACTGACAGACGTGGAATTCGTTGAAATTCAAGACACCCACAAGTGACCCAACCATGAAGATCGACTTGAAGACCAATCCCGCAGCGGGGCTGATCCGGGATGAATTGGAGACCCGGGGAATCACCGCTTCGCGAGCAGCGGGCGACATGCACATCCCGCGAAGCCGTCTCAGCGACATCTTCGCCGGGCGGAAAGGAGTGTCAGCGGATACAGCGCTCCGGTTGGAGCGCTACCTTGGAATCTCCGCCTCGCTTCTTCTGCGCCTCCAGTCGGATTTCGACCTGAGCAAGGCTACGAGAGAGAAGGGGAAGGAAGTGATGCAGACGATCAAGCCATTGGTGGCTTGATCTCCGGGTCATCCGCGCCGCGGAGCGCGCTTCGCCGTCTTCTTTCCAAAGCCCCGCGCGGAGGGTGGGCGGGCTTCGGAGGCTGAACTGCGTCGGGCGGGCTTGGCGGCTGCCCTTGGTGGAGCAGACGCAGGAGCGGCCTTCTTCGCTGCTTTTTTCGCGGTCTTCTTTGCAGCCTTCACCGCGGGGCGGTTGCCGCCGCGGGGCTTCGGATTCTTTTGCAGGAGGGTGATGACCTTCTCGTCGATAGGCAGCCATGCGCCTTCCGGGAGGTCGCCGAGTTCCACCATGCCGATGCGCACGCGGACGAGTTTTTGCACCTGGTAGCCGAGCGCTTGGAACATCATGCGGATCTGGCGCTTCAGGCCGGTCTCCAGCACGATCTTGTAGCGGCGTGAGGAGAGGCGGGTGACTTCCTTGGCCCGCATGCGCACCTTTTCCACATAGACGCCGCTCTTGAAGAGATCGAGGTGCTCGTTGAGCACCGGCTGGTTCGAGGTGACGATGTACTCCTTTTCCACCAGCTTCGACGGATGCATCAGCGTCTGGGAAAGGTCGCCATCATTCGTCAGGATGAGCAGGCCTTCCGAGTCGCGGTCGAGCCGGCCGACGTGGTGCAGGTGCTTCAGGATGGTGGGCAGGATCGTGTAGATCGTGTCCCGGCCCAGCTCGTCCTCGCGCGAGCAGACATAGCCGCGCGGCTTGTAAAACATCACCGTGCTCGTCTCCTTCGTCTGCACGCGCTTGCCGTCCACCCGCACGAAGTCGCCGGGCTCCACATGATGCGCGGGATTCAGGCAGGGCTTGCCATTGATCTCGACCCGGCCGTCCTGGACCATGGCGTCGCAGGCGCGACGTGAGCCGACGCCGCAGGAGGCGAGGAATTTGTTGAGACGGGTGCCTTCGGGCATGGACGTGATGATAGGATGAATAGCGGGGCTAGAAACGCGAAAAGCGCAGCGCCTTGCGGGCACTGCGCATCTGCGGAAAAATGCGGGATTGGCCGGCCTCAGCCTTCGCCCTTGGTCTTTGGCAGACCGATGGGGCTACGGCCGTCTTTCCAGACACCGCGCTCCTTCATGAGCTTGACGCGTTCAAAACGCTTCATCACTGAACGCTTGCCTTCGGCGCCGCCCTTGGCCTTGAGACTGTTGTGCTTCGACATGGGAAAATTCGCGGGTTGCTTGGTCGCGGGGCGCGGAAACTAGGAAGGTCCCGCGCGGATGGCAATGGGAAAATCCAGTAACGCAAAGGATTTATCACGGACGGCTGAGCCGGTAGAAACGCTTCTGGGGTGAGCCCGCGGTGACGGGCACGTCGAGGCGGCGTTTGTTGCCGCTGAGAACGGGTGAACCGGGTGCTGTGCTCCATCCGGTGAGCGTCGTGGAGAGCTGCAGCGAGGAGACGTTGTCGGCTGCGGCCCACTCCAGACGGAGGACCTGATTGCCGGGAGGTCCGACCAGCGTTCCTGTGAGTTTCGGAGGAATCGCGGCGAGGTAGGCGAACTGGCCGGGGTCGCCACCGGCGGCTGCTTCCTCGGCATTCGTATATCCGTCCCCGTCCGGGTCGGCATGGGGATCGTAGGCTTGGAAGGCGGCCTCCCAGGCGTCCGGCAGGCCGTCACCATCGGCATCCGCTGACGCGGGCACGCTCAGGGATGAGGCCGGAGAGATCGTGTAGGTGCCGGAGCGAAGCGGGGTCCGCACTCCGCCGTTTTCCCCGTAGACCTGGATGGTCGTCGTCGAGAAGACCTCGATCTTCCCGGAGTCAGGCACGGTGGCAAAGTCTCCCGACGTGCCCGTGCGATAGCGCAGGGTATGCCCGCTCTGGGTGGCTGCCACGCTGACCGTGACCGCCGGGAGCGGCTGCGGCGCGGGAGGCATTGTGGCCGACGGAGGAGGTTCAGGGAGTGGTGGCAGCGCAGGAAGAGGCGCGTAGGTGCCCGGAGGCGGGTCAAAGACGATGTCCGCTGCCCGGATTCCCGCGCCTCCCTCAAAACTGTAGATCGAGATTCCCGGCGAATATTGGTTTACGAGCGGAAAGTCACCCGTGGACGTACCCGAGAGGGTGACGAGTTGGGAGCCGCCCAAGCCGCTCCCTGAATTCACATACGCCAGCGAATTGATATTCCAAGCAAGGCCGGATGAGACCGTGGCCCCGGTGGTCCACTCGCGGAAATGGGTGAGCGACTTGACGGTCACTCCTTCATTCACGAATGGCTCGGCGGAGAGGAAGAGGATGTTCGACACCATCGCGGCGGGCCTCGCCGGAGGGATGCTGCCGCTGGCAGACTGCGTGTATCCTTGCCCCGATGGCGTGTATCGCCGCCACTCGGGCTGGGCACCACGCAGCCCGCTCGCGATCAGAAAGCCATCGCCGGTCATGGGCAGTATCATGTCCGCAGGCACGTCCTGCAGGGTAGCACGCAGGACAGGTGTGGCGGTTCCGTCGAACTCGTAGACGCGTACGGAACCATCGCCGAAAAGGGCGGCGATCCGCGCCCCGGCGCCATTCTTCACCGGCACCACCAGATCCAGCCCGCCGGTCCCGGCCAGCGTGTGGCTTTGCACGGTGCCAAAGGCGAAGGTGCCTGCAGTGGGCTCATTCAGACGGACGCAGCGCAGGGTCGATTGCCCGGGCGACCAGAAGAGGAAATGGGTCAGCCCAGTGGCATCGAGCGAGCCGGCTGAGTAGCGCGAATTCGATGGGATATTCGCGACCGAGATGGAGCCGGACAGGCCTGAGGCCCCGGCGATCTCAAGATAGAAGGCAGCGGTGGCGCTTCCGTCCGCGTAATACAGGTTCGTCAGGCGGGGTGGCGATCCGGTCTTCGGTCGCACGGCACCGAGACGATCGGTGACGAGCGGGTAGTTCGCCGTCCATGCGCTGGTAGGTGTCGTGTTGGTCAGTTGGGTGAGCGCTTCGTAGGTGCGGCCACGGCCCTTGTAGGTCCGCGGTGCGACACCTTCCCCGATGGTGAGAAGGTCGATGCTGCCGGTTCCGTCGATATCCAGCGCGGCGAGCGATGACGGGCCGGGGGCACCGGGGAAGATTTCCTTTGGCGTGAAGATCTCCGCGGGGTTTGTCAGGCCGAAGAGATGGACGCGGTTTGCCACCGTGGATCCGACAACGATGGCATCGTGAGTGGAAAGGTAGAAGCGTCCCACCGAGAGCGCCTCGGGAGAATCGATGCCCGAGGGCTGAGCCTCGCCCCAGGTGAAGCCTCCTGAGGCGAGCTGGTTGAAGAGACGGATGGTGCCGCTTTCCCGGTCCACGATCACTCCGTCGCGACGACCGTCATTGTTGAAGTCACCGTGCGAGTAGAGGAAGCGGTTTGCCTCCAGAGTCATCGGATCCTGGGCTCGGGCAGCGGGGAGGCAGAGCAAGGCACATCCGGCGAGAGAAAGGTGGTATTTCATCGGCGGGCGGGTGGTCAGGGAGAAATGGTGATGGCTCCGCAGTCGATCACCTGGTCGATCTCATGGTCATCCCCGAAGCGGACGAGGAAGTAGCGGTAGGTGTGTCCAGCGATGACAGGATGGGTATCCGGAATCCAGAAGCTCGCGTCCTGGTCGCTGCCATTGACGTGGTTGTTCAGCGTCACGATGAGAGGGTCGACGATCCCAGCCCGGCCACTCTCGTTCCGCCAGGCGATCTTCGTGATCAGCGGGCTGACCTGGACGAGGTCTCCGGTCTGGAGGGTATTGAGCCCCTGTGCGGAGACGATCTGCCGGTAGAGAACTGCAGGAAGGATCGGGACTGCTTTCGATATGGAGTCGGAGGAAAAGATGGGTATGAGGTAGGCATTCGGGTCCTGGCTACCCTTGTAGCGATTGGATGAGGTATTCGGTATGAGCTGGGGATAGGAACCTACCTGAGAGGCGGCCTGGGGCGCCAAGCGCGCGCTTCCAAATCCATTTGGCGTGAGGGGCATGACACCGATGGGCACAAGCACGGGCGTCACCTGATCATCGAAATTCCGGTTCGGTGTGGCGTAGGCACCGGCGAAGCGTGGATTGCTCGCCCGAAGCTCGGACGCGGTGATATTCATTACATGATCGGCTCCTCTCACCACGATCGGCAAGGGCCTGGCGGGCCATGCAACGGCACCGGAAGCAACGGGAGACTTCCAGGTGAACTTCCGTGGCAGGCTGCGTTTGACGTCGTTCTCCCGGATCCCTTGGGCGATGATTTCCACCTGATACTCGTGATCGAGTTCGATGTTGAAGGTCGCGGTGTGGCTGGAAGTGGCTGCTACGGGAGCGCCAGTGCCGGGCATGGGCGCAGTCAGGTCGGTGGCGAAGATGGCGCCGGCAGGCAGGGAGTTTCCCTGTTGTCCGGGCGGCGCGGGATTGAAGTAGATGGCCTCGGACGGCGGGAGCCGCTTGGCCACCGCGGAGCTGGAGACCACGGTGCCCGTGGTCAGATCCACCAGCCGGATGAGGAAGCGCCGGACGCCATTCGGAGGGCAAAACCAATCCAGCTTCATTTGCGGCCCCGCCGTGGTTCCGAGTGGAACAGGTTCATTCAGGACCGGGACGGGGGCGGGTGCCAGGATGTCGAGACAGGGGTCGAGTTGCTTGAGCGGGCTGGTATTCCCACTCTGGTCCACGAGCTGGGCGTAGTAGCAGACCCGACCACTGACCGGTTGATTCGGAGTATCTGCGATGATGATTTGGGCCGTGGAGATCGCATCGGCGATGCCTTCGCCGATCAGTGACAATTCACCCCCGTCGATCTGGCGATACAGGCGATACTCCTTCGTCCCCAGCGTCAGCGGGAGCGTGATCGAGACACTGGATGAATTCCCCGGTCCGGGAGCGTAGTGGGCCTGGTGATCGACCAAGGGCGGCCAGAGAAGTTCCGGCGGCCATGAAGGAGGCAGGTCATTGGCGGTCGGCGAGGTTCCGGCGTGGTTCTGATAGAGTCTCAGGACGCGCAGGGAGTAGCTTGCCGGAGCCGCAGAGGCCTGGCGATCGGGATCGGGAAAGTCGGCGTAGTTCGTGGTCACCTTGCCGAGCACCCGGCGCGCCGGGAAGCCCGAGCGGGTGATCGTCGCGATGACGGTCCTGCCATTGTGCAGTGAATTCGGCAGGGTCGCCCGCACCTGATAGCCGCTCGGGGTGAAACTGGACACTCCGGGATCGATGAGCATTTTCGACGAGGCAACGGTGGCCGGAAGAAGGCCGGTGGTGGTCGAGGTGCTGCCCTCGAAAACAATCTCGGTCCGATGCGTCGTGGAAGCTGCAACGGCACCGCCCCAGGTGACCTCCCGCCAAGCCAGGTAGCTCAATCTGCTGTCCGCCCCGGCACAGGTCACCGCGAAAACACGGGCGCTGCTGAAGTTTGAAGCGTTGGGGTCCTCCCAGAAATCATCGATGTGAATTTCATTCTCGCCCGGCGCGAAATAGATGCGCGGACCAATACTGAAAGCCAAGGTCCGGGAATCATAAATGATGGTATGAGCATACAGTACCTCGGGATCGGAGCGGCGTACCCGGATGCGCGTGTAGCGACCCTTCCCCGGCGTGAAAGTGCCAGCTTCAAGCGGGACGGAGGCCGAGTATGAGACTTCGCGGATCACTGCCTGCTGGTGGTCGGCAATCCAAGATCCATTCGGAGCGACCGGCCCGATCCGATCCTTGAAGGTCGCGAAGATTGGCGGGCTGGGCGCCGAGTAGACAGGACCCAGCACCGTGTCATGGATGGCGCGGACGCTATACCAATAGGTCTCGGTCTCCCGGTTGGTGGAGATGAGGGTGGTATCGTTGTGAGTGATGCGATCCCCGGTGTGGGGCAGTGTGACCTGCGGATTCAGTGAAACGGCAGGCGACGGCGGTGGCAGGAGAGGATAGGGCTGGAGATGGGAATGCTGGGCCAGGGACGTGCTTCCGGGGCCTCCGCGATAGATGGCGTATCGCTGGGTGGAGACGGCGGGAGCCGCATTTGAGTTCGAGTCGAAGGTGAGACGGAAAGCCGTGGTGGGAGAGACGTTGCTCGCAGCGATCTCCTCGACAGCGAGGCCGGAGGGCACGGGCGGGGGCAGGGTGCGCACGGCGGTCCCCGTGCCCACCGTGGACAAGGCACCCGGCTGCTTCAGCCAGTCGAGTGCCGCGACGTAGTAATTGTAGGAAGTATTCTCCGGATGGGGTGTTCCGATCTTTTGCAGGAATGGCGGACTCGCCGGAGTGGGAACGATCGGGGCTGTCTGGTCCCGGCCATTGTCATCCGCGAAGAAAAACG
The DNA here is from genome assembly GCF_025950085.1 of Luteolibacter flavescens. Classification (NCBI taxonomy): domain Bacteria; kingdom Pseudomonadati; phylum Verrucomicrobiota; class Verrucomicrobiia; order Verrucomicrobiales; family Verrucomicrobiaceae; genus Neoluteolibacter; species Neoluteolibacter flavescens. The sequence continues at coordinate 793,270 of NZ_JAPDDS010000001.1, read as the reverse complement.
TGGTCGGATCGGCGATGAAGTTCGAAACGTCCGTGGGGCTGCTGGAGGGATTCCCGGAACTATAGAGCTTCGAAAGCAGGATCGGGGCGATGCTGAGTTGCTTGGATCCGGGCACGGCCAGCACCTGGGCGAGGGTCGGCTGGGTCGGCAACGTGGCATCGGCCGGCACCCGCCAGACACGGAAGCCCACGGTCTGGAGCGCTTGGCGGCGGAGATTGGTCGGCAGCGCCCAGCGCAGCTTCACGGTGAGGTCGCCCTCGGCGGTGAGGTCCGCCACTTGGACTGGCTTGCCTGGCGCGACCAGTGCGGTCGCCTGGCCGGCGGTGAATTCACACCTTCCCACCACACCGGCATCCTCTCCTCCGGGTGTGAGCTGGCGCACCTCCGCGGTGCAGAGGGTTCCGGGGGCCGGGGCGATCGGGCCTCCCCAGGCAAGTCCCAGCGGCATGCGAAAGGCGGGGTGGCTGATCGCCAGTTGGCGCAGCGTGATCGCGTCATTCGTGGATTGGTTGCTGCGGTTCACCAGCGCGGCCATCTTGCCGGGCAGGGTGGGTGGCACCAGTTGCCCGGCGGTCTTCCACTGGTTCGTGAGGTCTTGGGCGATGGCGGAGATGTTTGCCTCCGTGTCGCCCAGCGTCCACGCGCGCTGGAGCATCACTCCCACGGTGGCGGGATCGGTGACCGGCTTGATGTCTCCGATGGGAGTGAAGGTCCCGCCTGCATTGATGCCGGCGTTTTTCAGATAGACGCGGAAGGTCTTCCCGCTGATCGCCGCGGGATCGCTCGGCTGGATCACCAGATACAGCCACGATTTGCCGACGACGGTCTTGCCTGTCGCCGTGGTGGCGAGGTTGTCGGGCAGGACGATCTTTGCGGGTGGTGCGGCCAGGGCAAGGCTGCCGTGGGCGGCCACGAGCGCCAGGAGGATCACTCGGAGGGTCCGGAACATGGAATTACTAGAAAATTAGTAGTGAATCGACCAGGAGGTCTTCGGGTCGGCGGCAGCGTTGAAGATGACATCCACGGAGAAGTTCTTCTTCCAATCGTAGCTGAAGGGGCTGATGCCGATCTCGCCCGAGAGCGTGGCTATCATGCGTCCGGCCGCCTTCATGGAGTTGAAGCTGATATCTTCGTTCGCCACGGCACCGGCGATGTAGCCGTCGAGGCGGCCGCTGATGTCCAGCAGGCACAGCACCTGACCCCGGACCCCATAGGCGAACTGCATCCCCGCGAGGGTGGAGGCACCGGGACGGTAGAAGCCGTAGTATCCCTGGCCACCGCCCACCCGCAGATCGAGGAGGCAGCTTGGTGGTATCCCGAGCAAGGACAGCACCGAGAAGTCGCCGTAGGCAAACATGTAGGCACCGTAGAGCGGCCCCCCTGTCTCGGGAGTGGTGACATCGAGAGCCGTCAACAGGGCCGCGATGTTCGGATTGACCTTCTGGATGGGTTGGATGGTCGAGGTCTTTCCAAAGAAAAGGGCTGCCTCCGCGCTCATGGCAAACGCCGCGGCGTTGAGCTCTCCCGCCGCCTTGGCGAAGACGTAGGCATCGAGTGCGCCGATCCCCACGCCGAACTGGGCTTCCTTCACGCGGATTGATTGGAAGTCCAGGTTGCCCTTCGTGCCGATGCAGCCGCTCACCATCACGGGGCCATTGGCACCGATGCCGACGCGCATCTCTGCCGTGGCCTGCGCCTTCTGGCCGAGGAAATCCAGCGGAGCGCTGGCGCCGACTTCCACCACGGTCTTCACGGTGCCTGGCGAAAGTGTCCCATCGCCTGGCATGGATCCATCTACGTCCCGGAGGTGGAACCACGCCTGGATGGTCATGTCGTCCGGCATCTTGAGCTTCAGGTTTCCATCCAACCGTATCTCCTGGAGCGAGTCGCCATTGATGCGCGCATAGCCGGTCATCGACGCACCTTGGAAGACTTCCGAGATGGCTCCGAGTGTCTGGACGGTCGTATCGGGAAGGGGAAAGACGGACTGAGCGGCGAGATTCGCGGTCGAGATGACACCATCGAAAGACCCGCGAAGCTGATAGAGGGCGTCGTCCGTCGTGGCGGAGATTGCCGAACGGAGCCTGTGTGCCGTGGATGATCCCAGGAAGCCAGCACTCACCGCCTTCTTGAAAGCAGCGATGAATTCTTGCCTACGGGCATCCGGTTTGAAGAAGTCCGCGCCCATCGGGTCGTCGATACGGCTCACCCAATCATCCTTCAGTTGCTTGATTGCCTGTTGCAACCAGAGCTCGACGGTTCCGTCATTGCTGATCGTGCTATTGAGGAGATCGATGGACGACCCGCCATCGAAGGTGTCCTGAATGTTGGCCAAGGTCTTCCGTAATTCGGTGACCGACGATTTGAGATCCTGTAGCGTTTGGACAAATCCCGGAGGTGGGGCTATCGGCTCATCCAAACTCGCGATGGCCATGGAAATGGCGAGGACCCTGTCCGCATTGTCGGTCAGAACGAGCAATTGGTCGCACACGCCGATCGCATCTTCGAGGGATGCCCGGATCGACTGGCCCCATTCCGCGTCGGGGAGCGCGGAGATTTGGCCCCTGGTGCCAGCTATGGCGTTGTTGAAGATGGTATCCACCTCTTGGCCTCCCGATCTGTAGGTTGCGCTACCAAAGTCTTCGTATCTTTTGGCCAAGGCCTTGTAGAGGGCGTCAGCAGGCGTATCGAGAGCCGACTCCAGGCCTGGCACCAGGATGGCGAGGAGGTCGTCATTGAGCTTTTCTGCCGACAGCAGCTTGTCCAAGGCGGAGGAGAAGGCGCTGCCGCTTCCGCCGGCGTCATTGAGATTGCTTACGATCTGGCCCAGGAGCCCGGACGAGTCGGCCCCCAAGCTGTCGAAGAGTTTCGCGGTGCTGATCGAAATCGCATCAGGATCGATCGATGCACCGAAATTGATCTCCGCGACTTTCGGACCGAGGCTCGTGCAACGTTGGTCGAGTTTGAAGAGGACGAGGTCGTCCTGCTTCGGCTCTCCAACGAATCGACGGGTAAGGTCGTTCCATTCCACGGGGAGATCGAACTTGATGAGATCCCACAACTCGCGCCGTGCATTAGGAGCCGGCAGCGGGACTCCATCAGGATTAGTTCCGATCGGATGACCGAGATTTCCTCCGTCCGGCTCGGCAGCGCCGAAGAAATTGAAGGTAGGGGTGTCCCCGGCGAAGATCCTGAGGCTGCTGGCAGTGGTGGCTCCTGCGCTCGATTTCGCGTGGATCACGGTGCGCAGGCTGCGGAAGAAGGGCACGTCGATCTCGCCGGGAAGCACCACGAAACCCTGAGGAACGACATTCGAGTATTCATTCAAGTAGGCACCCGTGGAGCAGGGGGTGAAGGGATAGGTGGTGGTCCCCGGGCCCTTCAGCTTGAGTTGCGACGGCGGTCGCAGGCGGCTCGTCACCTTCTCTCCGTTGTTCAGCACCAGGTTGTCATTCGGGGTGACCGTGTGGCCGTTGGCTTTCACGCCGATGTTCCCGTGGAATGCCTGGTCTGAAAGAGCGGGCAGCTTCACCTCCGAGCCGAGGATGAGCGTTGACTGTGATGGCGAGGGGCAAGCCGTGTCCGGCAGGGCGAAGTGGATCGCGCGGGGGGTGAGCTTGCAGCCCCAGTAGCCCAGCGTCATCTCGTTGGAGTTCGGGAAGGTGGCATCGAGCAATTCCCCCCGCTGTCCGAAGCGCAGGCGCTCGACCGCCAGATTCGTGAGCATGGCAGGGGCAGGGAGATTGAAGGCACCGTTCACACCGGAGCCCACGTTTGCCCCGTCGAGGAAGGAGAGGCGGATATCGGAAAGCCCCACCGCATAGCCCGCCAGCACGGTGCTGATCGGATAGCTCTGCCCGGGACCGGGTGTCTGGGTCACGGCATCCAGCACGCCGGTCACTCCTGCCGGGCGCAGGTTGAACTTGCTGGCTCCGCGCAGCGAGTAGGTCAGCGGCGTGCCTGCGAGCCGGCTGGTGGCCGTCATGGATCCATTGGAAGGAGCCCGAAGGTTCAGCCCCGGGTAATCGGCCGCCCCTGTGTAATAGGCAGCGGTTCCCGGACGCTCGACCACGGTGTCAGGCACGGTCCCGTTGCCATTGCCGGAGAGCAGCAGCGCGGCAGGGCGGTGGATGATGTTGATGCCCGTCGAATTTTCGGAGCGGAGGCAATTCCCCGCCATCAGGAAGCCACCCGTGGCGAACCCCGAATTGGTCCGGTGCGCGAAGGTGGAGGCATCGATCGCTCCCCACTCGATGGAATTGCCAACCGTGACTTGGGCGTGGAGTCCTCCGTCGCGCGTGAATTTCCAGTGATCCGGCGGGGTGAAGGAGAAGGTCCTGTTCCCGGCGAGGATACCGCAACCGCTTTCCGGGCTGTCCCGCCGGACGGAGAGCGATGCGGTGGTGCCCTCGAAGAGGTGGCTCACGCTGCCATCGATCGCTCCGGCGACGTAGCGAAGCATCGAGCTCCCGCCGAGACTCCAGCGCAGCCTCGCGCCGCGCGGGAAGTGCGACTCGAAGCCGGTGGAAGATCCCGTGGTGAAATTGAAAGTCCCCTCACGCAGTCGCGGCAACCCGCTGGCATTTGTGTCAAAGACCATGAGGGACGTGTTTGTCACGAAGGCGAAGGAGTCGTCATTGGACGGACGGGGATCTCCCTGCACGCCGGAGATGGCGTTCCACTCCTCCAGGCATATCCTCTCGTATTGCCGGTCAAAGGCGGGGGTGGACGAAGCCGGAACCTGGAAGGCGCCCGAGCTTGGAGCCCACGTGATCGAAGGGACGGTGTAGCGAACCGGGAAATTTTCGACCGAGAGATACAGGGTCTGGCCTCCCGTGAAGCCGAAGCTCGAGGAACTCAGGGTGATGGCACCGCCGGTCGGGGTGAATCCCGACGTCAGACCCCGCGGTCCGTTGTTGGCGATCTGGGCCAGCTTCCTACCTTTCGGAGAGGTGGTGACTCCCATGCCGATGGGCAGGGTGCATTGGTAGTTCGATGCGATCGCGCCCGTCGTGCTGAGGGTGATCGTGCCGGGATTCATCAGCACGTTGTTCAGCCGGACGGAGCCGCCACCGGTGAAGCTGAGGGTGGTGTCCGGGCCGGTGTAGATCAGGTCGCCGTTAGCCGCGAGACGCACGGCCCGTGTGCCACTGAGAAAGTAATTCGGAAATGCCGCGACGTACGCATTTGCCCCGTTGAAGGCGACGGTCCCGGAGCCCATCTGGAAGCCGGAATTCGGCAGCACGAGTTGGAAGCTGCCGAAGTTCAGCTTTCCCGTGAGGCCGGGCATGGCCGTCGCCGAAGGCATGGATGGCCACTGGATCTCTGGCGCGGTTCCCTGGGCACCGCCCATGGCAGCGATCTCGGCAGCGCTCAGAGGATGAGTCCAGAAGCCGAGCGTGTTGATCTGGTTCGGACTCGTCTCATTGTTGTCATCGGTGAAGAGGTGGGCGGCGGGTCCGAGCGAGAAGTCTCCGTCCAGTGGCGTGGTCGTGGTGGAGGTGCCGAGCAGCGTGCCATTCACATAGGCGGTGATGGAGAGGGGGCCTCCCGCACCGTCATTGTTGCAGACGAAGGCAAGGCGTTGCCATTGGTTCGGCACGATGGTGCCGGCGGCACCCACATAGCCGCGGATGAAGACGCGCCCGGAGGAGTTGAGGAAGATCTCGGCATCGGTGGTGTTCCCGACGTCGGTCTGGAGGATGGACGTCCATGTCGCACCCAGGGTGGGCTTGATGTCCATCACCAGCGTCCACCGGTTCGTGCGGGTGGCCGCGCCTCCGCCATTGATTCCCGCTCCATTGTTGGAAGCCGCCCAGTTTCTCAGTTGGAGGGACTGGTTGGAGGTGAGGGCCGGCAATTCCAGCTTCAGCGACGCGCCGCCGGTGGGCATGGTCTCGGTGCCATACACGGGGGTGAAGTTGCCTGCCGCGAGGGGCGACTGGAAGTTCCACCGCGAGTTCAGATTCCCGCTGAAAGAGTATAGGCCGCGGACCTCCTGGATCGACGCTCCGGCGAGCGAGCTTCCCAGGATGAGCAGGAGAAGGGTGGCGCAGAGACGCCGGAGGAAGGGTTGGAATGCCATAAACGCCAAGGGGGCGATTGAGACATTCTTTTATATCTTGATGATTTTTGGGTCGAGATCTTTGGCGTACGCAGGATTGCCTATCCCCCGGACGTCACGCGGTTCCAAACTATCGGTCCCCGGCATCGCCAAGCTTGGGTGAAATGTAGCTCAGCAGGGTCCCGTCGCTGCTTCGCCCCTGCATCTTCCCGCTTCCTCTTTGCTCAAGAGTCGCCACTGTCCCGACTCCAGATCATCGGGCAAGGCCAGCTCCCCGATCTGCTCGCGGTGCAGTCCGGTGACCAGATTTCCGACGCGGTGGAACATCCGCTTGATCTGATGATAGCGCCCCTCGTGAAGCGTCAGGCGGGCTTCGCGCTCGCCGATGATTTCCAGCTTCGCGGGTCGCGTCACCAGGTCCTCTGTATGGAAGTAGAAGCCCTCCGCAAACGCAGCCACGGCTTCCGCGGGGATCGGATCGCGGGTTTGCACGCGATAGACCTTCGGCACCTTCTTGGCCGGATCCATCAATGCCTTCGACCATCGTCCGTCATTCGTCAGCAGCACCAGCCCGGAGGTATTGCGGTCCAGTCGCCCGACCAGATGCAACGACCCGCGGTCGGGATCGTCGATGAGATCGATCACCGTCGGATGCTCGGGATCGACCGTCGCACTCACCACGCCGGTTGGCTTGTAGAGCATCACGTAGAGCAGCCGCTCGGCCGCTTGGATCACCACGTCATCCAGCTCCACTTTCATGAAGCGATCCACCTCGTGATCGAACTGGCGCGCCACCCCGCCATCCACCCGCACCCGCCCGCCGAGGATCCGGGCGCGGGCGCGGTTTCGTCCCATTGACTCGTGCTTCGCGAGCAGGCGGTCCAACTTCACGGAGGGGATTCGAGGATGAATGTGTTCGGCGTGCAAGTCGGCGAAGATTGGTTTCGCCTTGAGCAGGGATTCAGCCTTAACAGGGGGGACCCATTGCATGTTACAAAAAATGTTCCACCTCCTGCTTGCAGCCTTGTTCTTGAATATCCACGTCGTTTTCGCGTTGGAGGTTAACGTGCCCGAGGGTTGGTCCCAGTTGGAGGTTCCATCGAAGATGCCGCCGTCTATTAAATCGATGATCCAAGTAGTGTCTCCTAGCGGAGACGCTCAAGCGTCCTTTACCGAGATGGAGGTGGTGATGTCCTTGGATGAGGCAGCAGAGGGCTACGTGCGCGGAATGGCTAAAGGTGGGTTTCAGCATGAAACCACATCCAAGGTGATGCACGAGGGGTATGAGAGCAGGCACATCAAGGGCGTTATCCCGATCCCCAGTTCAGAGGACAAAATTCCAGTCGAATCATACATTATTTTGACGCAGGACAGCATGGTGAGTGCAGGCGTCACCGGGGCAGATGCATCAACAACGATCAACGATGTCCTAAACTGGATACAATTACCGGCTGCTGCTGTGACGCCCGAGATTGAAGGAGCAACGAAAACTTCAGGGCGGAGCTTCTGGGAATACGTTGGCTCGGGCGTCGTCTTTGCCGCTGTGGGTTACGCGTTGTTCGCTGCAATCTCGTCACGCAAAACGAAGAAGGATAAGCCCTTGTGACCGAGAAGCCTGCCATAGGAGGGCCGGGTCAATAGAGTCCTATGGAGTCGGACGATGACTTCTGCGCCCCTTCTGGGCGGGATGTTGTCATGACCGGTGGCTTTCGCCACCGGCTAAGTTCCGAAGTTCTCCGGGATTACGAGCGGATGACATACCGCACTAAGCCCGAGGATTGCCTCCCGCTTTCGTCTCAAGCGAGCTTCACCAGCAAATCATCGCTGTCCACCTGTTCGCCCTTCTGGACGAGGACCTCTTTCACCACGCCGTCCTTCGAGGCGCTGACGGTGGTGAGCATTTTCATGGCTTCGAGGACGACGAGCTTGTCGCCTTCCTTGACCTCTTGTCCCGGTGACACGGCGATCTCGGTGACCATGCCGGGCATGGGGGCGCAGGCCTGGGCGGTGTCGGATGGGTCGCCCTTGGCGCGGGCGGCCTTCGAGCCGGTGCTGACGCGGGACTTGTCCACGACCACGCTTTCGCGCGGCATGCCATTCAGCTCGTAGAAGAGGGTGCGCTTTCCGTCCGGGTCGGCGTCACCCACGGAGACAAGCTTCACGAAGAGAGTCTTGCCGGGATCGATCTCGACCTCGACTTCCTCGCCGACATGCATGCCGTAGAAGAAGGCCGGGGTGGCGAGTCCACTAAGGTCATCGTACTTCCGGCGGAACTCGACGAAGTCCGCGAAGACCTGCGGATACATCAGGTGAGAGTAGAGATCGTCGTCATCGATCTGGCGGCCGATCTTCTTGGCCACCTGCGCGCGGGTGGCTTCGAGGTCCACGGGATCGGCCAGGTCGCCGGGGCGCTGGGTGGTGGAGGGTTTGTTGCCCAGCACCACCTTCTGCACGTCCGCGGGCCATCCGCCGTCGGGCTGGCCGAGGCCGCCGGCGAGCATGTCGATCACGCTCTCCGGCCAATCGATCGAGCCGGGCTTCAGCTTCGTGACGTCCGCCGCCTTGATGCCGCGGGTGATGAGGAACATCGCCATGTCACCCACGACCTTCGAGGAGGGAGTGACCTTCACGATGTCGCCGAAGAGCTGGTTCACGTCCGCATAGGTGCGGGCGATCTCGCGCCAGCGGTGGCCGAGTCCCATGGCATTCGCCTGCTCGCGGAGGTTCGTGTACTGGCCGCCCGGCATTTCGTGCTCATACACCTCGGCGGTGCCGGCGCGCGGTGCTGAGTCGAAGGGCTTGTACTGCGCGAGCACTTCCTCCCAGTAGTCGGAGAGTTCGTTGAGCGTGTCCGCATTCAGGCCGGGATCGCGGTCCGAGTTCGCGAGCGCTGCGCACACCGAGTTGAGGTTCGGCTGAGAGGTGGATCCGGAAAGCGACGCGATCGCCAGGTCCGCGATGTCCACGCCGGCGCGCGCCGCGGCGATCACCGAGGCGGCATTCATTCCGGAGGTGTCGTGCGTGTGGAAATGGATCGGGATGCCGATTTCCTGCTTCAGCGCGGCGACGAGATTGTAGGCCGCCTGTGGCTTGCAGAGACCCGCCATGTCCTTGATCGCAAGGATGTGCGCGCCCATTTTCTCCAGCTCCTTTGCCTTCTCGACGTAATACTTCAGCGAGAATTTGTCGCGGCGCGGGTCGAGGATATCGCCCGTGTAGCAGATCGCGGCTTCGCACAGCGCCTTGCCGTGATCGCGCACTGCCTCCATCGCCACCTGCATGTTCGGCAGGTAGTTCAGCGAGTCGAAGATGCGGAAGATGTCCATGCCCGCATCGGCGGAGTGCTTCACGAAGCCCGCGACGACATTGTCCGGGTAGTTCGAATACCCCACCGCATTCGATCCGCGGAAAAGCATCTGGAAGAGGATGCCCGGGACCTTCTCGCGCAGGCGGCGGAGACGTTCCCACGGGCACTCCTTCAGGAAGCGCATCGCGGTGTCGAAGGTAGCGCCGCCCCACATCTCCAGCGAGAAAAGCTCCGGCAGGCCGTCCGCGTAGGCGTCCGCGATGCGCAGCATGTCCAGCGTGCGCATGCGCGTCGCAATGAGCGACTGGTGGGCATCGCGCATCGAGGTGTCTGTGATGAGCAGTTGCTTCTGCTCCAGGATCCACTTCGAGAATGCCTCGGGTCCCTTCTCCAACAGAATCTCCCGGCTGCCGGTGAAGGTCTTCGCGGCGGGGTGGGGGACACGCGGGTTCAGGATCGGCTGCTCCGGCTTCCATCCCTTCGCCGTGGCATTGCCATTCACGGTGATGTCGGAGAGGTAGGTGAGCAGCTTCGTCGCGCGGTCGCGCTTCGGCTTGAATTTCAGCAGCTCGGGCTTGGTGTCGATCAGCTTCGTGTGGGCTTGGCCGCTGCGGAAGGTGTCGTCCTTGATGACGTTCTCAAGAAACGGAATGTTCGTCTTCACCCCGCGGATGCGGAATTCGCGGAGCGCGCGGTCCATGCGGACACAGGCGGTCTCGAAGTCGCGGCCCATCGCGGTGAGCTTCACCAGCATGGAGTCGTAGAAGGGCGTGATCACCGAGCCCGCATCGCCGGAGCCCGCATCGAGGCGGATGCCGAAGCCCGCGGCCGAGCGGTAGTTCAGGATGCGGCCGTAGTCCGGCGCGAAGCCGCGCTCCGGATCCTCCGTGGTGATGCGGCACTGGATCGCGTAGCCATTGCACGGGATCTGGTCCTGCTGCGGGATGGCGATCTCCGGCGAGAAGAGCGAGTAGCCCTTCGCGACGAGGATCTGCGAGCGCACGAGATCGATGCCCGTGACGCACTCTGTCACGGTGTGCTCCACCTGGATGCGCGGGTTCATCTCGATGAAGAACCAGTCGCCCTTGTCCATGTCGTAGAGGAATTCGACGGTGCCCGCGTTGTTGTAGCCGATGCCCTTGGCGAGCGTGACCGCGGCGTCGCAGAGTTCCTTGCGGACCACGGGATCGAGCTCCACGGACGGGGCGATCTCCACGACCTTCTGGTAGCGGCGTTGCACGGAGCAATCGCGCTCGTGGAGGTGGACCACATTGCCATGCTGGTCGCCGAGGATCTGCACCTCGATGTGCTTGGCTTTCGAGATGTAGCGCTCGAGGAAGACGGCAGCGTTTCCGAATGCCTTCTCGGCCTCGCCCTGGGCCTCTGCGAGCAGGCCGGCGAGTTGCTCCGGTTTTTCGACGACACGCATGCCGCGTCCGCCACCGCCAAAGGCCGCCTTGATGATGAGTGGGAAGCCGATGCCCTCTGCGATCTTCAGTGCCTCCCCGGGATCGGTGATCGGGTCCTCGGTGCCGGGCAGGGTGGGGACGTTGAATTTCTCCGCGAGCTGGCGGGCGGCGGTTTTATCGCCCATATTTTCCAGCAGCTCGGGCGAGGGCCCGACGAAGGTGATGCCCTCGCGGGCGCAGGCGCGGGCAAACGCGGCGTTTTCGGAAAGGAAGCCGTATCCGGGGTGGACGAGCGTCACGCCCTTCGCCTTTGCCATGGCTACGATGCCCTCGACATCGAGGTAGGCACCCACCGGCCCCTTGTCCTTGTCTAGCTGGTAGGCCTCGTCGGCCTTGAAGCGGTGACGCGAGAAGCGGTCTTCCTCGGCGAACATCGAGACGGTGCGCAGTCCGAGTTCATTCGCGGCGCGGAAGATGCGGATGGCGATTTCACCGCGGTTCGCGGCGAGGAGCTTGTCGGTCTTGGGGTGCGGCATGCAGATAGGTTCCTAAGGGAAGGCTGCCGAATCGGCCAAGGGGAAAGCATGACGGCAGATTGCCGCGGATTGATGGTTTGGAACTGTTAGAGAAAAAGTTTCGGAAAGGTGTTGACGGGGTCCGTTTTTCGATTAGGATCGCCTTGTCGCGACAATAGCAGGCGGCCCGATTGAAGAGTCTTCCGGTTTTTGGGTTTTTCCGGAGTCTTATCGATCGGGCCGCTTCTTTTTTGTCCGGGTGCTGGCGAATGCCGGTTCACTTCCTTTGAAGAGAGGTTCTTCCTCTGATGGTGGCAGTTAGAAGCCACTCGGGCCGGTCTAATGACCGGCGCTCCCAGGAAGGCTATCCGATTTCTGCGATGCGGGCGCGGTCGAGGTCGAAGGGGCTGATTTCCAGCAGGACCCTGGTGCCATCCGGGATTTCTTCCGGCGGGGCTGCGGCGAGTTCCCGGGAGAGATGGGAAATGACCGGCTTGCCATTGGGTAGGGCGGCTTCATAGAGGCCGGGGCCGAGCGTGCGGAGGATGGTGGCGTGGGGGCGCAGGCAGTCGTCGTAGGAGGATGACATGGTTCGTGCGCGATGGAATCCCGGGATTTGAGCGATTTGCAAGCTCCCGCAAGGCCCCGGCTTGACGGGTAGGAGGTCACGGAGCAATCTTCAGGTCTTCCCGGTGGTTGCCGAACGAGCCCCGGAAGCCTTTCCCTTCACCATGAATCTCCGACTGATTCTCCCGGCCGCGGCCGCCGTTTTCCTGGCGGCCTCCTGCACCCCCTACGTCGAGCCCCCGCCGGAGTCGCCGTCCGACCCGTCCCAGCGCAAGCCATCCGCTGAAGAGCAGGAGAAGATCCGCCAGCAGCGCGAGGAGATGAAGAAGAAGGACGAGGCGAACCAAACTCCTGACAAGGAGCGCAAGTCCGAGAGCGAGACCGCCGGTGGAACAACTTCCGAGCCGCCAAAAAATGATAACACGGCAGGCACCGGTGGCAGCACTGGCGCGGATCGCCCCGTGACCCCGCCGAAGGAAATCCCGGTCGCACGTCCGGTCCCCGGCAAGCCCGGCATGGTTTTCAGCCCCTTCAACAACAAGGTCATCGACGTGAAGGGTATCCCGAGCGGTCGCCTCGTCGCCGACCCGACGTATCCGGCTTCTGAGAAGAAGCACTTCCGGGTGCCCTGATTTCCGGCCGGATGACCCACGCTTGATTTTTAGGAGCCGGTCCCGTTCGGGCCCGGCTCTTTCTTTCCCAACCCTTGGCAATGGAGTTCGAAAAAGTCGCCATCCTCGGCGGCGGGCTGCTCGGCGGCTCGCTGGCATTGGCGCTGGCACGTCATTTCCCGGAGACTCCCGTCTCCCTCTGGGCCCGCCGGGCTGAGACCGTGGCGACCGCGAAGGAGCGGGGGATAGCCGGTGCTACCTTGGACATGGCCGAGGCGGTTGAGGGCGCGGATCTCATCGTGCTCTCCACGCCGGTGGGTGCCATGGCCACGGTGCTGCTGGCGGCGCAGACCGCAGGGCTTTCCCGCGACGCGCTCGTCACCGACGTGGGCAGCGTGAAGGCGGCACCCCACCGCGTGCTGCGCCCGCTGCTGGAGCGCACGGGCGGGAAATTCATCGGCAGCCACCCCATGGCAGGCTCCGAGCAGACCGGGATCGGAGCCGCGGACGAGGCTCTTTTTGAAGGCGCGGCATGCCTTCTGACCGATGACGAGCAGGTCGGCGAGCCTTTGGCGGGCAAGCTCCAGCGCTTCTGGGAAAGCCTCGGCTGCCGTGTCTCTTGGCTTGATGCCGCCCGGCACGATGCCCTCGTCGCGCGGATCAGCCATTTTCCGCACCTGATCGCTGCCGCGGCGGCGAAGGTGGCGCTGGAAGATCCGACCGACGGGCTTTTCGGCGGCGGCGGCCTGCGCGACACCACCCGGGTCGCCGGCGGCGACCCCGCCATGTGGGCGGAGATCGCGATGGAAAACCGCGAGGCCCTACACGGTGTCCTGAGTCATGGCATCCGCGAGATGAGCGAAATGCTTGCCATGCTGGAAACTGGCGACCATGAAGCGCTGCGCCACTGGCTGGAGGACGCGAAGCGTGCCCGGGACGCCTCCCTCCGCCGCGATTGAAATCCCTTTCCATGAGCGAGTTCCGAGTCCGATCGATCCGCACGCTGGATGCCGCATTTCCGGTGCCCGGCGACAAGAGCATGTCCCACCGCGCGGCCATGATCGCCGGTCTCGCGGACGGTGTTTCCACGGTGCGCAATTTCCTCCCCAGCGAGGATTGCCTCAATACCCTCGGTGCCATGCAGGCCTGCGGCGTGCAGGTGCAGGTGCTGGAGGAAATGCCGGGCTTCGGCCCGACCTCGATGCGCATCTACGGTCGCAGCATGAAGCTCGACGCGCCGTCGAAGCCGATCGATTGCGGGAACTCCGGCACCGGCATGCGCCTGCTCGCGGGTCTCTTCGCGGGCCAGTCCTTCGAGACGGAGCTCTTCGGCGATGAGTCGCTCTCCGGTCGCCCGATGGGCCGCATCACCGTGCCGCTCGGCGAGATGGGCGCGAAGATCGATTGCCTGGGCGAGAAGCCCGGCTGCGCCCCGCTAAAAATCCACGGTGCCCGGCTCCACCCGATCCGCTACGAACTGCCGGTCGCCAGCGCCCAGGTGAAAAGCGCGGTCCTGCTCGCGGGGATGTTCTGCGAAGGCGTGACGACCGCCGTGCAGCCCGCCGATACCCGCGACCACACGGAGCGGATGCTGGAGTCCTTTGGCGTGAAGATCGTCACCGAGGGCAATGCGATTTCAATTGAAGGTGGCCAGGTTCCGCAGGCGCGCGATTTCCGGGTGCCGGGAGACATTTCCAGCGCCGCCTTCTGGGTGGTGGCTGCAGCCGCTCTCCCCGGCTCGCGGCTGGTGATCAAGAACGTGGGCCTGAATCCGACCCGTACCGCGGTGCTCGACGTAATCGAGCGCATGGGCGCGCAGATCACCCGCACGGTGATCTCCACCGACGACGGCGAGCCGATCGGCGATGTGGAGATCCGTGGCTCCCAGCTCAAGGGCACGGAACTCCTTCGCGCCGAGATCCCGAATCTCATCGACGAGATCCCCGTCATCGCCGTGGCCGCCGCCATGGCCGAGGGCAAGACGATCATCCGCAATGCCAAGGAACTCCGCGTGAAGGAGACCGACCGCATCACCACGGTCGTTGAGGGACTTCGCGCGATGGGCGGCCAGATCGAGGAATTCGAGGACGGCATGGAAATCACCGGCGGTGCGCCGCTTCATGCCGCGACCATCGAGAGCCACGGGGACCATCGCATCGCCATGGCATTCGCCATCGCGGGTCTTTTCGCGAGCGGTGAGACGGTGATCCGGAATACCGCGTGCGTGAACACGTCCTACCCGGGATTCGCCAAGCAACTCGATGCGGTCCTCGCCGAAAGCAAGGATCTCGCCGACTACGATCTTCCCACCGTTCCCGTCCCCGCATGATCCTCCACCGCGCCATCGCCATCGACGGACCGGCAGCGTCCGGCAAGAGCACGCTCTCCCGGCTCCTGTCGCAGAGGCTCAATCTGATCATGGTCAACTCCGGCGCGATGTACCGGGCCGTAACCTGGAAGGTGCTGCAGCGCGGTATCGATCCGAATGACCGCGAGGCCGTGGTGCAGGCGCTGCGTGAGATGGAGCTGGAGTGTGGCGTGGCGGATCTGGTTTCCACGATCAAGGTCGACGGGATCGATCCCGGCGACGAACTCCGCAGCGAGAGCGTCAATTCCCATGTCTCCGCGGTGTCCGCAGTCCCCGAGGTGCGCGAGTGCCTGGTGTCTCTCCAGCGCGACTACCTGAAGCTCGGTGACGTGGTCATGGAAGGCCGCGACATCGGCAGCGTCGTCTTCCCCGAGACTCCTTTCAAAATCTACATGGATGCCGATCCCTCGGTGCGCGAGGCTCGCCGCGAGGTCGTCGGCGAGGTGGACAGCGTCGCCGCGCGCGACCGCGCCGACAGCGGCCGTGCGACCGCCCCGCTGAAGATCGCCGAGGGCGCATGCGTGCTCGATACCTCGGGGCATACCATCGAATCCGGCGTGGAAGCTGCCATCGAGATCCTTCGTGGACAGGGCTTCGTGATGCCGGCCTCAGCCTGACACCCTTTCACCCCATGCGCTGGATCTACTGGTTAGGTTGGAATCTCTTCGGCAGTGCCTATCGCTCGCTCTTCGGCCTGAAGGTCGTGGGCCGCGAGCACTTGGTCACCGAGGGTGCGGTGCTCATCGCCGCGAACCATGAGAGCTTCCTCGATCCGCCGTTGGTCGGCACGCTCTACAAGGACGAGATGTTCTATCTCGCCCGGAAGACGCTGATGTCCGGCCCGTTGCTGAAGTGGATCTACCTCGCGTGGAATTCCATCCCGGTCGATCAGGACCGTCCGGACATGACCAGCCTGAAGACGATCATCAAGCTGCTGTCGAACGGTCGCCGCGTGCTGATTTTCCCGGAGGGCGAACGCAGCCTCGACGGGACCTTCGGCCCCGCTCAGCCGGGCGTCGGCCTGATCGCGGTGAAGTCGAACGTGGTCATCCAGCCGATCCGCATCCGCGGTGCGCGTGAGGCGCTGCCCCGCGGTTCCGGGCGGGTGCGCTTCAGCCAGATTTCTCTCCACATCGGTCCGCCGATCCGCCTCACGGAAGCGGAACTGACCACCGCGAAGGGCAAGCACGGCTACCAGCAGATCACCGACCGGATCTGGGACGCGGTGAAGGCGCTTTGATCACAGTGGCGTGAGGTCAGGGCTCGTAGCCGGTTTCCTCCCGAAGAAACGGAACTGCATTGTCTTCGTTCATCTCAAGATAGGCTCTGGCAAGTAGCCGGTTGCCTTTGGATGCAGCCAATGCAGCACACGTCGAGCTGATCATCGACTGATCCCATTTGGGCGGTGAGGCCTTCGCGATCAATTCCGGGATCAGGTTCAAGGCATGCGAGTATTCCCCGGCAAGTTCGCGGGGCATCTCCGGATTATCGTTCTCGTGACGCTCGATCTCGATCACCGCGATCAGGGCGAAGAAATCCGGAGTCATCGGAGCGCGCTTCTGTCCGATCCTCACGATCTGCGGCACGCAGGCATAGGAGCCGATTCCCAGATCTCCCTGATGATGGAGCTCATCCCAGAGTTCGACGAATGCCTCGCTTTCCTCGGCTGCGGTCATTGCTGCTCCAAGTCGTAGCAATGCCGGGACCGGATTGTAGGTAACCCCGTATCCGCACTTCACCTGCTCCCAGAATGGATTATCAAGTTCGAGCATGGGAAGACTCCGGTCAGCGTGTGTGGTTTGCTTTTGATCACCCCCATGCCCACGCCTCGGTCGCCCAGCGATACCCATCGTCCTCGGTGACGATGTGTCCGAGTCCTGGCCAAGGAAGATGGAAGCCGTAGCAGCGGGTGTGTTTCCCGGTGACCTCGGTCCAATATTTCTTCCGTGTCGCGACGGCCACCACGGGGTCGTGGTCGAAGGCGATAGTCCAGTTCGGATCGGCGAACATCAGCAAGTGGTGATGGGCGAGATCCATCAGGTGCAGCAGTTCGGCATCGCCTGAGCGGATGCGGAAGCAGGCGTGGCCGTCGGTATGGCCGGGAGCTGACTCAATGCGTACCAGTCCGCCCAGCACCTCGGTACCGTCCTTCACGGGGCGGAGCTTTTCCTGCAGCGTGTCGAAGTGCCCGCGCACCTCCTTGATCATGCCGGGGATCTGGTTCTGGTTGCGCTTGCTCTTCGAGAAATCCGGCTTGTCCGCGCGCCAGAAGGCCAGCTCTTCCTCCAGCAGATAGACCACGGCATTCGGGAAGGCGGGCTTGCCCTGATGGACGAAGCCATTGAGGTGATCCGCATGGGCGTGGCTGAGGAAGCCGGCCGTGACCTGATCCGGCGAGATACCGACAGCCGCTAGCCCTTCCTGAAGCCATCCCATCTTCGGGTTGTTGCCCTTGCCGAAGCCGGCGTCGAAAAGCAGCACGTCGCTGCCGGAGCGCACCACGAGGATATTCACATAGAGGGGCAGGGGACCGGCGCGCTCGCCGTGGCGCACCATCTCCTCCTTCATCTTTGGCCGCTCCTCCACCGGCCACATCAGGTCGAGCCCTTCGCCGAGGCGGAGGTCGCAGTCACTGATCGAGAAGGCCTCCAGCTCGCCGATCTTGAAGCGATAGACGAAGGGATCGCGAAAGGCCTTTGGCTCCGCCGGCTGTTGGGCGGCGGCCTTTGCCGTCAGCGCTGCCATGCCCGCGAGGGCCGTGCCCACGAATCCGCGTCTCGAAAGATCTTCCATGGCGCGACTCTACGCGGACCCGGGACGGATTTCATCAGTGAAACGCCGCCGCCGTGTCAGCCGTGGCTCAGCGCCCGATCAGTCGTTCGCGGGTCGCCTGGTCCACTTCCTTGCAGGAGCGATACCCCTCGCCATGCTCCGGCACGGACTCGAGGAATTCGCGGCGCTTCGTTTCGTCCGCGAAATCGAGGCCGATCAAGGCGCGGCCGATGCGTTCGCCGGACTGGCGGTAGTTGAAGTAGCACAGATTCGCCCGGCCGCGGACAAGCTTGTCGAGGAAGTCGTGCAAGGCACCGGGGCGCTCGTAGAAGTCGAGGCGCAGGAAAGCGGGACACTCCAGGAGATCGCCACGCAGCGGGATCGCGCGGAAGGCGATGTCGATGGCTCCGGTGAGGTCTTCCCACTCGAATCCGCGCGCTTGCAGCTTCTCCGGCAGGGCATCGAGCACCGAGGCCTCTTCCGCCGTGATCGTGAAGGCGGGCCATGCCTCGCTCTCGTGGATCTTGCCGTATTGGAAGTCCGCGATATTCACGTCCTCAAAGCAGGTATCCAGCAGCTCCAGCATCGTGCCGGGGCGCTCCGGGATGCGGATGCGCAGCGTGCGGGATGCGCTTTGCGAAGAGCCCTCGGACTGGGCGATCAGGCCGATCTGCAGGAAGTCGATGTTGGCCCCGGAGACGACGACCAGCACGCGTTTTCCGGCCAGTTGCTCGCGGTTCTTCATCACCGCTGCCAGACCAAGTGCGCCGGAGGGCTCGGACACGCAGCGCAGGCCCTCCCACAGCGTGCGGATGGCGCGGCTGACTTCGGCATTCGTCACCGTCTCGATGCGGTCGAGCGTGGTGCTCAGGATCTCGAAGGTATTCGTGCCCGCCTTCCGCACCGCGGTGCCGTCGCAGAAGATGTCCACCTGATCGAGCGGCACCGGCTTGCCCGCTTCCAGTGCGGCCTTCATCGAGGCCTGCCCCGCGCCTTCCACGCCGACGATCTCGATCTCAGGCCAGTAGGTTTTCAGCCACGTCGAGACGCCCGCAGCCATGCCGCCGCCGCCGATCTGCAGATAAGCGACGTCAAAGGGGCCGTGGCCCGAAAGCACGACCTCGTCGGCGAGGGTGCCTTGCCCGGCCATCACCTGCACGTCGTCGTAGGCGTGGACGTAGGTCGCACCGCTGCTCGCCGCGTCATCGAGCGCGGCCGCCACGGCTTCGTCATAGCTGTCGCCGGTGAGAATGATTTCCACGCGATCCCCGCCGTGATGGCGGACGGCATTTTGCTTCACCCGCGGGGTCGAGCGGGGCATGTAGATGCGAGTGCCGATGCCGAGCGCCCGGGCTGCGAGGGCGACTCCCTGGGCATGGTTCCCCGCCGAGGCGGTGACCACGCCGGATGCCTTTTCCTCGGGAGTGAGGACGGCCATGCGATTGCAGGCACCGCGCCACTTGTAGGCCTTGATCGGGGAGAGATCCTCGCGCTTCACCCAGACATCGAGGCCGGGGATGGCCAGATGCTCAAGCGGCGTGGGCTGGCCAAAACGATAGACCCGCTCACGGGCAAACAGGATTTCCTGGCGCAAGCGGCGGTCGGGTGGCAGTCCTTCGCGTTCCACGTCGGCGGGTGTGGCGCATCGGGGCGGGGCATGCAAGGCCGGAGCTTGACGCCCGCCGATCTCGCGGCGATGGCTCGCGCGCCATGACAAAGTTTCGCCCGTGCATCGACCTCCATCAGGGAAAGGTGAAGCAAATCGTAGGCGGCACACTGCGCGACGATGGCCCGGGGCCGAAGGAGAACTTCGTGGCCAGCGCCGGGGCGGGGGAGTTCGCGGAGATGTTTCGCCGCGACGGGCTGACCGGCGGGCATGTCATCAAGCTCGGTCCCGGCAATGAGGACGCTGCCAAGGAGGCGCTCTCCGCGTGGTCCGGCGGTCTCCAGATCGGCGGGGGGATCCATGCCGGGAATGCCGCCGAATGGCTGGCAGCCGGGGCCTCCCGCGTAATTGTCACCTCGTGGCTATTCGATGGCGCGAGATTTTCCGAGGATCGGGTCCGGGAGCTGGTGGATACCATCGGCGCGGACCGGCTCATCATCGACCTCTCCTGCCGTCGCACGGCCTCCGGCTGGACCGTCGCGATGGACCGCTGGCAGACCCTCACCGACCTCGACGTCACTCCTGCCACCCTCGATCGCCTCGCGCCGTGGTGCGATGAGTTCCTGATCCATGCCGCCGACGTGGAAGGCCTTTGCGGTGGCATCGATGGCGAGCTTGTCGAAATGCTCGGTGCCTGGGCAGGACGGCCGGTCACCTATGCCGGTGGTGCGGCCTCCCTCGCGGATGTGGAGAAGGTCCAGAGCCTCTCCGGCGGAAAGGTGGACGTCACCGTAGGCTCGGCTCTCGATATCTTCGGGGGGAAGGGCGTGCGCTACGATGAGCTGGTGGCGTGGAACCGCCGTTGATTATTTCCGGGCGGCGGTTTGAAATCCGCCCGTCATGTCGAAGAGCAGCGAATTCCCCTATCTCCCTGCCGGGTTTGACCTGGAGCCGGAGTTGCTGGACCAGCTCAGCAACCGCCCGGGAGCCCAGCGTTGCGTGATCGGGCGATACGAGCTGCTGCTCGTTGTCCACGCGGTGCCGAAGTGCGGGTCGCCGGACCGCGATCCGATCCTCTTTTGGCGACGGGGAGACGATGTCTGGGTAGATTCGTCGGGGAAGCGCGGGCTGCTGAAGATCGGCGAGCTGCTAGATCACTACGCGAGGGTCATCGACAAATACGAGGACGTCATCGACGAGGCGGACACGGCGCAGGAAGTCTTCGAGCTGGCCCGTGCCGCCGGTCCCCTGGCCCGGGCGACGAGGAATCTCGCCGGCGCGATCGAGCAGACCTTGGCCAATGACGAGGACAACCGCGACTTGCGGAACTACCGTGACCGGGCTCGTGAGGTGGAGCGCGCCGCGGAGCAGCTTGCCCAGGACGCGCGACTGACGCTGGAATTCTGGAAGGCCGAGCATAGCGAGGAACAGCAGGCGACGGCGGAAAAGCTGAACCAGATCGCCTTTCGCCTGAATCTGCTCGCGGGATTCTTCCTGCCGCTTGTGGCGCTCGGCGGACTCTTCGGGATGAATGTGGACCTGCCGGACTTCGTGGACGGTTGGTTCTGGCTTATCTTCTGCGGCGGCCTGGCCATGGGGGGCACGCTGGTCTGGCTGGTGGCCCGCAAGACAGGACTGAAGCCATGACCGCAGGCCTCTGGATTCTGTTAGGTGGCCTGCTCGTGATCGCGGCCATTGTCTTCTGGCACGGCGGGCGGGTGAAAAGGGACCGCGGCAAGCTTCGGACCCGGCGTCTGGATGCGAGGCAGCGGGCCATTTTGATCGAAGCCTTTCCTCTCTGGGAAGAGATCCCGGAGGACATCCGCGCGGACACTGAGGGGTGGATGCACGTTTTCCTAACAGAGATGAATTTCGAGCCCTGCGGCGGGCTGACGGAGGTGACCGAGGAAATGCGTCTAGCGATCGCCGCGCCTGCCTGCCTGCTCATCTCCCGCCGCCCGCAGGATTACTACGAGAGGCTTCGTAGCATCCTCGTGTATCCGGATGCCTTCACCGTGAAGGACGAGTGGGGCATGGAAGACATCCGGCTCGGCGAGTCGTGGGGTCATGGCAGCGTGGTGCTTTCATGGCAAACCGTGAAGCAGGGCGACCTGAACCCGGAAGACGGCCTGAACGTGGTGCTGCACGAATTTGCCCACCAGCTCGACCAGGCGGACGGCGCGGGAGACGGCGTCCCGGAGCTGGATGAGCCGGAAGATTATGGCCGTTGGTCGGAGGCATTCCTGCCTGCCTACGACGCCTTCTGCGAGCGGGTGAATGCCGGGAAGCGCAGCGTGCTGGACGACTACGGCGCGGAAAATCCCGCGGAGTTCTTTGCCGTCGCGACCGAGACCTTCTTCGAGCGTTCCAAGGGCCTAAAGCGCGAGGAGCCTGAAATCTACGCGGAATTGGTGAAGTTTTACGGGATGGATCCCGGGGAGTGGGGGTGATCTCCTCGTCTTTACTTTCTGTTGCAAACGGGCATCTTTGCTGTCGTGAAACAGATCACCGCGGTTCTCAATCCCGATCCCGATGGAACGCTCCATCTGCCATTGCCTGTGGAATGGCAGGGCCGTCCGATCCGGGTAAACGCGGAATTGGTTCCGGTCGGGGGCGATGACAAGCCTGCGGCAGCGCTCCGGGGATTTGGGTGTCTGAAGGGGCAGATGGTGATGGCTCTGGATTTCGATGAGCCTTTGGAAGATTTCCGGGATTACACCGCGTGAGGCTGCTCCTCGATACCCATGCATTGCTCTGGTTCTGCGAAGGCAATGATGCCCTCGGCTTCGAAGCGCGCAAGGCGATGGAGGATCCTGCCAATGAGTGTTACGTGAGTCACGCCACTGCCTGGGAGATCGCGATCAAGCTCGGACTGGGAAAGCTCCGTCTGACCGGGGGCTATGAATCCATTTTTCCGGGAGTCTTGGAGGCAAACGGGTTCATGCTTCTTCCGCCCAGCTTGTCGCATTATCAGGAACTGCTGTCGCTTCCACGATTTCACGGAGATCCGTTTGATCGGCTGATCATCTCCCAAGCTAAGGTGGAGGGGCTCACCGTGGTGACGTGCGATGCAGGGTTTCCGGCCTACGGGATACCTCTCCTTTGGTAGCATGCTCGTTGCTTGCCCTCTGCCGGGAAAGGCGTAGAAGTCCCGGGCCGATATGATCATTTCCCCGAAAATCCGCGGATTCATCTGCACGACCGCTCATCCCGACGGCTGCGCCGCCCATGTCCAGGAGCAGATCGACTACGTGAAGTCGAAGCCAGCGCTGAAGAACGCCCCGAAGCGCGTGCTGGTGGTCGGTTCCTCGACCGGCTACGGCCTTTCCTCGCGGATCGTGCCTGCCTTCGGCGGCGGTGCCTCGACCATCGGCGTTTTCTTCGAAAAGGAGAGCAGCGAGGGCAAGTGCGGCACGGCTGGATGGTACAATTCGGTGGCCTTCGAAGAAGCAGCGGCGAAGGAAGGCCTGTATGCGCGGAGCTTTAATGGCGACGCCTTCTCCAATGAGATGAAGCAGCAGGTGATCGAGGCCATCAAGGCTGACCTCGGCCAGGTGGACATGGTCGTCTACAGCCTCGCTTCGCCGCGCCGCACCGACCCGGAAACGGGCGAGGTTTACAAGTCGGTGCTCAAGCCGACCGGCGAGATCTACACGAACAAGAATCTCAACACCGACAAGAAGCAGGTCGATAGCGTCACCATCGAGCCCGCGAACGAGGACGAGATCGCGCAAACCGTGAAGGTGATGGGCGGCGAGGACTGGAAACTCTGGATCGACGCGCTGAAGGCTGCCGGCGTGCTGGCGGATGGCTTCAAGACCGTGGCCTATTCCTACATCGGGCCGGAACTCACCTGGGCGATCTACACTGACGGCACGATCGGTCGCGCCAAGCTGAACCTGGAAGACACGGCCAAGGGCCTGAACACGGAATTCGGCGAAGGCACGGCCGTGGTCTCCGTGAACAAGGCGCTCGTGACCCAGGCAAGCTCCGCGATTCCCGTGGTGCCCCTCTACATCTCGATTCTCTACAAGATCATGAAGGCCAAGGGTCTGCATGAGGGGTGCATCGAGCAGATCCATCGCCTCTTTGCCGATCACTACGGCGCGGATGGCGGCCCGCAGCTCGATGAAAAGGGCCGCATCCGCATCGACGACTGGGAAATGCGCCCCGAGGTGCAGGCGGAGGTCGAAAAGATCTGGCACACCGTCACGACGGAGACGCTTGACGACGTGGCTGATTTCGAAGGCTATCAGAAGGAGTTCTATCGCCTCTTCGGCTTCGGCCTGAGCGGCGTGGACTATTCCGCCGAAACCGACCCCCAGCGCAAGCTGCCGAGCGCTTCCTGATTTACATACCATCGCCATGTCCCAGTGGTACTACGGATCCTCCGCCGGCCAGTCCGGTCCCGTTGAAGAGCAAGAACTTCGCGCCATGATCGCCTCCGGCGGCGTGGGTCCGGAGACCCTGGTGTGGCGGGATGGGATGAAGGACTGGCTGCCCCTGCATTCAGTCCCGGAGCTGTCGGGGAGCACGGTGCTGCCCACCCCCTACATTACCCAGCCACCTCCGGGTGCCTACGTTCCCGGCTATTATCCTCCGGTCGCACCCAGCAATGGATTGGCGATCGCCAGCATGGTCTGCGGGATCGTCGGCATCATCACCTGCTATTTCGCGGGGCTGCTCGGCCTGCCTGCCGTGATCTGCGGGCACATGGCCATTTCCCAGATCAATAACAGCTCGGTGCCCATGGGTGGCCGCGGTATGGCCATCGCCGGACTGGTGCTGGGTTATCTGGGAATCGTCATGAGTGTGGGATTCATCTCGTTTTTCGTATTCGCCATTTCGTCCGCGCATCCCTAATTCCCTTTCCAAGACATCATCATGAACTGGTTTTACGCAAAGAACGGCTCCCAGCAGGGGCCGCTGTCCACGGACGAGATCAAGAGCCGCATCTCCATGGGAGAAATCGGGCCAGACGACCTGGCCTGGTGCGAAGGCATGTCCGACTGGCTGCCGGTCGCGCAGATTCCCCAGCTCAAGATCGAGGCCCCGGTGAGAGAGGATGTCCCGCCGCCCGTGTCGGCAGCGGCTCCGTCGCCATACCAGGCTCCGGCAGCTCCCGCGGCGTCCCCGTATCCCGCCCAGATGATCCCGGGACAGAAGCCAGCCCAAGGATTGGCAATCGCCTCGATGGTCTGCGGTATCATCGCCTTCATCTTCTGCTGCACCGGTGTGCTGGCCGCGATCCTTGCCATCGGCGCGGTGGTGATGGGCCACATCGCGATTTCGAAGGTGAAGCAGAATCCTGCGGTGAACGGCGGAAAGGGGATGGCTCGCACCGGCTTGGTGCTTGGCTATCTCGGTCTGGTGCTCTCGATCATCATCGTCGCCCTGAATCTCTGGGTCGCCACGATGTCGCCCCAGGAGGTCGAGGACAACTTCATCAATCTCTTCCCACAAGAGATGCGCCAGCAGATCCGCGACCAGATGGATGCGGAGCGGGCGAAGCGGGAAGCTCCCTGAGTCATGCGCGGAGTGCAGCGCCCTTGGACGTGGCTGGCGATCGTCTGCCTGCCCGGTGCGCTGTTGCTCCGCGGAACGGCATCATGGTGGTCTGCCGCCATGCCGTCCTGCATGGTCCGGGATCTGACCGGCCTGCACTGCCCCGGGTGCGGTGGCACACGCTGTGCCACGCGCCTGCTGGAGGGGGATCTGGCCGGTGCCCTTTCCATGAATCCCGCCGTGGTCCTGATCGCGGCGTCAGCCCTGGGAATAGTGGCCACATCGGTTTGGCAGGAGTCCCGAGGGCGAGCTGCCACAGGCGTGCCGCCATGGCTGCTGTGGACCGTGGCGATCTTCGTCCTGTTCTTTTCCCTCGTGCGGAATCTCCCGTGGTGGCCGTTCACGCTGCTTGCCCCGCACTGACAGTGGCGCGACTCATCTTGCGGGTTGCGGGCGTGAAATCAGCCGCCTAGCGTCCGCGCATGGCCATCGAGCAATTCGCCAACCGTTTCGTCTGCGACCTGATCGCCTACGAGCCCGGAAAACCGATCGAGGAAACCGCACGCGAGCTGGGACTGGATCCCGCCGATATCGTGAAGGTCGCCTCCAACGAGAACCCGCTGGGTCCTTCGCCCCTGGCGAAGGAGGCGATGCGCCAGGCGCTCGAGGAATCGCATATCTATCCGGACGGCGGCGGCTGGAAGCTCCGTAGCGCGATCGCGACGAAGTTCGATCTCGATATCTCGAATGTCGTGCTCGGCAACGGCTCGAATGAAATCATCGAGCTCCTTTGCCACAGCTTTCTGAATCCGAAGGCCGAGCTGATCGCCGCGAAGCACGCCTTCGTGGTTTACAAGCTGATGGCCACGCTTTTCGGCGCGAAATACGTGGAAGTCCTTGATCCGGAATTCATCCACGACCTTGACGGCATGGCGGACGCGATCACCCCGGAGACGCGCCTGCTCTTCATCGCGAATCCGAACAACCCGACAGGCACGATGGTGGGCCAGGAGGCGCTCGACCGCTTCATGGACCGCGTGCCGGAGCATGTGGTGGTGGTCTTTGACGAGGCCTACCACGAGTTCCTCGATGATGCTCCGGACGTGATCAAATACATCCGCGAGGGTCGGAATGTCTGCGTGCTGCGAACCTGCTCGAAGATCCACGGCCTCGCCGCATTGCGAATCGGCTACGGCCTTGCACCGAAGAATCTCGCCGAGGTCCTCCAAAAAGCCCGCCAGCCTTTCAACACGAACGCCATCGCCCAGGCCGGCGCACTCGCCGCGCTTGAGGACGCCGATCACGTCGAGAAGACCAAGGCGATCAACAAGGAAGGCCTCGCCTTCTATGAGGCCGCCTTCCGCGAGCGTGGCTTGGAGTTTGTCCCCAGCGTGGCGAACTTCATCCTCGTTAAGGTGGGCGAGGGCGACCGCGTCTTCCGCGAAATGCTGAAGCACGGCGTGATCGTCCGCGCCATGAGTGGCTACAAGCTGCCCGACTGGCTGCGCATCTCCATCGGCACTCCCGCGCAGAATCGCCGCTGCCTCGAAGTTCTCGATACCGTCCTGGCTACAGCGGCGGTGTGATAAGCCATGGTCCCGCAGCCCGGTCGGTTTGACAGCCGGGTCGGCGGGGCCTATGTCTAACGGTTTTACGATTCGATGCCGGGTTCCGTCGCCTTCCAGGACCAGCGGGAATTCCGCTGCAATCACTGCAGCGGACGGATTCTCGTGCCCCGGGACATGCCGCCGATGACCGGCCCGTGCCCCCATTGCGGAGGGACGATCACGTCGCCCGACCCGACCGACGATCTGCCTTCTGGCCCGCAGCGTCTGGAGGCAAAGATCCAGGTGCCGGCCGTCGCAGTGACGGAAAAGCAGGTGCCCGTGCCTGCACCCGCGACAGAGGTGAAGAAGCCGGTGCTTCCTCCGCCTCTGCCGCCATCGCACCAGGTTCGCTCGCCCTTTAGCGATACGCCACCTGCGCCGGTCGAGGAGCCGCGGAATGACGCGTGGTCGCGGGCTGAGGAATTGGCGAAGGCCCATGTTCGCGAGAAGGCGCAGGCCGAGGAGCGCGCGGCTGCTGCCGAGCGGGCACTCGCGGCGGAGCGTGCGCTTTCTGCGGAAAGAGCGAGGGCGGCCGAACTCGAGGCCGAAGCGGGCCGCGCCCAACAGCGGGCGGTTACCGACGAGAAATTTGCGGAAGCCGAGCGGGCCATCGCTGCGGAAAGAGCCCGCGTCGCGGAGATCGCCGCGGAGGCCGAGAGAGCGAAGGCGAACCAGCAGGCAATCGCCGATGAAAAGGCGGTCGCCGCCCAGCGTGCTCATGCCGCCGAATCCGCGCTGGCTGCCGAGAAGGCACGTGCCGCGGAGATCGCCGCCGAGGTGGAAAAGGTCCACGCTCGGCAATTGGCCGAGGCCGAGGCGAAGACGGCTGCGATGGAGCGGGCCTTCGCTGCGGAGCGAGCCTTGGCCGAGGAGAAAGCCCGTGCCGAGGAACGGGCGAAGGAGGCCGAGCGAGCCATGGCTTCCGAGCGGGTTTTGGCCGAGGAGAAATCCCGGGCCGAGGAACGGGCGCGCGAGATGGAGGCTATCCTCGCGCGAGAGAAGGCGGAAGCCGCCAGCAAGGCAAAGGCTGCCGAAGAAGCCCGCCTCGCCGAGCAAGCGCTGGCCGCCGAGCGGGCGCTCATTGCCGAGCGCGCCGCCGCGGCCGAACGGGCGCTGATTGCGGAGCGTGCCATGGCGGAGGAAAAGGCCGCCGCTGCCGAGCGCGCCAAGGCTGCGGAACAAGCGCTGGCCGCCGAGAAAGCCCGCGCCGAGGCGCGCATGGCAGAGATCACCCAAGCCTTGGCAGAAGAAAAGGCCCGGGCCCAGGCCCAAGCGGTCGCAGCGAAAAAAGCTCTGGAAGAGGAACGCGCGAAGGCTGAGGAGCGGGCGCGTGCCGAGGCTCGGGCTGCCGCTGAGAAGGCATTCGCCGCCGAGCGTGCAAAGGCGGAGGAGGATCGACGCCTGGCCGAGGAAAAGGCGCGCGCCGAAGCCAAGGCCGCCGCCGAGGCGGCACTGGCTGCCGAGCGGGCCAAGGCCGAGGAAGAGCGCCGACTCGCCGAAGCGAAGGCACGCGCCGATGCCAAGCTGGCCGCGGATAAAGCCGTGGCTGCCGAGCGCGCGAAGGCGGAAGCGGAGAGGCTGGTCGCCGAGGAAAAAGCCCGCGCTGAGGCACAAGCAGCCGCAGGGCGGGAGATCGCCGAGCAGCGCGCAAAGGATCAAGAGAAGCTGGCCGCCGCAGAACGGGCATTGGCTACGGAGAAGGCCCTCGCGGAGGAGAAGGCTGCTGCCGAGCAAAAGGCCGCCGCGGCTGAGCGCGCCCTCGCCGCCGAGCGGGTGATGGCTGCGGATCGCGCCCGTGCCGCCGCGCAGGCCCTCGCCGAGGAGAAAGCGATGACCCAGGCGATGGAGAAGGCCCGTGCTTCCGAAAAAGCCGCTGCCGAAGAGCGAGTCCGCACGGCGGAGCGCGAGCAGGCCGAGGCCGCCCGGAAGGCGCGGCTCGCCGAGCAGGCCCTCCAATCGGAAAAGGCAATGGCGGTGGAACGGATGTTCGCCGCGAAGCAGACTCTGGAAGTCCAGAAGGCGATGGCCCAGGAGCAGGCGCTCCATGGCCAGCAGGTTCCTGTGGCTACATCTGGTGCTTCACAGCCCGTGGGGCAGGGTGCGGCCTCTGCTGCACCGGCGCAGGCTGCCGTAGCCCCGGCTACGGAGGCTCCTGCGGAGAAGAAGAAACGTAAAGCAGCCGCGAAGCCCGCTTCACGGCGGAGCGTCCTCGTCCCGTGCCTCGTGGCCATGATGCTGATGGCCACCGGAGTTGCCGTCTGGATCATCCTGCCGAAGTGGCTGAATCCCCAGCGC
Source organism: Luteolibacter flavescens (assembly GCF_025950085.1). Lineage (NCBI taxonomy): Bacteria > Pseudomonadati > Verrucomicrobiota > Verrucomicrobiia > Verrucomicrobiales > Verrucomicrobiaceae > Neoluteolibacter > Neoluteolibacter flavescens. Next base: position 764,644 of record NZ_JAPDDS010000001.1, on the reverse strand, counting down.
ACAGCCGGGAATCCAAGGCTGAACACCAGCGCGCAGGCTCAGGTGCGGGAGAAGGAGTATCTGGAAACCGGCTGGCAAACCGAGGCCCGCCAGATCCTTTCCGAATTCCTGGTCGCCGACTCGGCTTCCGGGAAGGCCGCCTTTTCCATCAACGGCAGCGACCTCCTGCAGACCATGGAGCAATTCTACGGGCCGGGTCGCATTGATGACTCGGACACCCCTTTGACTGGGTTTTCCGTCGAGCAACTCCCGATTGATGACCGGAAGCGCGGCATCTTCATGATGCGCTACGATCAGCCTCCGCAGTTCGAGATGCGCGACTTCTTCACGCCCCTCGCGCCGATCGAGGTGCAGCTCGGATTGCAGCCGCCCGACCTGCTCTTCTCGGCACTCGCCCGTGCGGATAATTTCACCTCGGAGCCCGTCAAGGCCCACGTCTTCTTCAAGCGCACGCCGGATGGCCTTCGCTTGGATTGGGAAACATTTGTCCAGACGAAGCACCGCACCTTCCGTGACTTCACCGAACTGCCGAATCCCGGTGCCAGCGGCATCTTCCGGCTCTTCGTGGTGGAGGACGTGCCGGAGAAGGGCAAGGACCGCACCGGCATGAAGACCTACCGCATGGTCGATCCCGCGCACAAGACGGACTCGGCGCGCGTGGATGCACCGGTCGATTCCGAGGCCGGGCGCGCGCTTTCCATCCTGAACTGGCGCGGCGTGAAGGACGCCAGACCGAAGACCCGCACGGCGACGATCGAGCTGGAGTGGACGAAGGATCCCGTGCCCGAATTGGCGGTGAAGCGCTTCATTTGCTGGGAATTCCTTGGCATCGGCGGTCAAGCGGTGGACACCACTCGCAGATGACCGAGTCCACCGATACCATCGCGGCGCTCGCCAGCGGTGGAGGCACCGCGGCAGTTGCGCTGATCCGCATTTCCGGGCCACAAGCCGAGGAGGTGGCGGATCGTGCCTGTGCTGGAGCGGCGAGCCGGGCCGGGGAACGCCGGGCGACCCGTGCGAAGGTTCGCGATGCCGAGGGGCGCGTGCTGGATGACGTGCTGATCACCGTCTTCCGCGGCACCCGCAGCTTCACGGGCGAGCCGGTGGTGGAGATCGCCTGCCACGGTGGGCGTCTCGTGACGCGCCGGGTGCTGGAGCGTTTGCTGGAGTGTGGTGCCCGATCCGCGGGTCCTGGTGAATTCACCGAGCGCGCATTCTTCCATGGCAAGCTGGACCTGACGCAGGCCGAGGCAATCATGGACCTGATCTCCGCCCAGAGCGATCTGGCGTTGCGGGCCGCTCACGAGCAGCTTGAGGGGGGAATCGGGCGCGAGGCCGTGCGTCTCGGCGAGGATCTCATCGGCGTGGTCGCCCACCTTGAGGCGTGGATCGATTTCCCGGAGGAGGACATCGACCCGGATACCGGCGACCTTTTCCTCGCGCGGGTTGCATCTGTCCGCGAGGGCATCGCGAAGCTCCTCGCGACGGCGGAGCAGGGGAGGATCCTCCGCGAAGGCGTCCGCACCGTGATCTGCGGTCGTCCGAATGCCGGGAAATCCAGCCTGCTCAATCTCCTGCTCGGCAGCGAACGCGCGATCGTGAGCGATGAGGCGGGGACCACCCGCGACACGATCGAGGAGACGATCATCCTCGATGGCGTCCCGCTCCGGCTCGTCGATACCGCCGGCCTGCGGGATGAGGCGGGCGGCATCGAGCGGGAGGGCATTCGCCGCACGCTTCATGAGGCCGGCCGCGCCGATCTCCTGCTGGTCGTCCGCGATGCGTCGCTGCCTGCCGCAGATAGTTCGGTCGAGCTACCGGAGAGCAACCGCGCCGTAACCGTGCTGAACAAGGCCGACCTGGGCGAGCATGCCGAGTGGGCGGAGCATGCTGGCATCCGGCTGTCGTGCAGCACCGGGGCTGGTCTCGATGATCTCCGCCGGGCCATCCGTGAAGCGCTGGATCTCGGTGAGGCGGATTGGGGCGAACACTCGGTGGCGATCAATACGCGTCACCGGGACTGCCTTCGACGGGCCGACGAATCGCTGGAGACGGCAGAGGTCCTGTTAGAAAGCGCCGCCGCCCCAGAGCTCGCGGCCCTTGAGCTTCGCGGAGCACTGGACGCACTGGGCGAAATCGTCGGCAAGGTAGACACCGAGGACATTCTTGGCGCGATCTTCAGCCAGTTTTGTATCGGGAAGTGAGGTATTTTTCGGCGGCATCTTGAGGGCTGATCGCTGTCGTATCGATGACAAGATCATAGCTCTCTAGCTGGTGCTGATTCCTGAAGGAGCGTTCAGCCTCTTCCAAGCTGCGATCCCCACGCTGGAGCGTGCGGCGCTTGATCTCACTCCACTCGCAACGCACCCCAACCGTGATCGGGAAAAGGTCCCGGAGATCCGTCTGAAGCGTATCGGCAAATTTGCGGCTCGGGATGCAGAGATCGAAAATGACGTTGTTCCCGCACTCGACCAAGGCCCTCAGGCAACGCAGGGCTGCCGCCCCAATCGCCCTGCCGTCCACTCCCGACCAATCGTTGGCCGAATTGCATCGGTGAAGGACGCTTGGCGGGAGGGTGTAGATGAGCGTGTCCATCGAGAAGCTGAGCCACATCGTGGGAAGCAGTAACTCCTGCAACGCGTTGGCGAGGGAGGATTTTCCGGAGCCGGACGGGCCCTCCAAAAAGATCAGCTTTGATGAATGTGACATTACCGCGTCCGTGTGAATGCCACGCGTCCTCTAGCAATTCTCTTGGGCCGGGAGATCGAAGAGCCTCACTTCAAGCACTCGCGGATATACGCGATGCCCTTTGTGTAAACTTCCTCGGGCTCGGGGAAGAGATCGCGCCAGACGCGGGTGGCGGCGGCGAGTTCCGGCAGGGAGCGGCCGAAGGCCTCGATGGTCAGCCAACCGTCGTAGCCCACTTCCTTGAGTACCTGGATGCTCTCGCGAATGGCGGCATTGCCCGTGCCGGGGGTGCCGCGGTCGTTCTCGGAGATATGGACGTGGCCCACGCTGCCGATGTGCTTCCGCAGCGATGCCGCAGGGTCCTTCTCCTCGATGTTCGCATGGAAGGTGTCGAACATCGTCGTGAAATTCGGATGGTTCACCAGTGCGGAGTATTCGGCACCCTGGGCCATGGTGGTGATGAAGTAGCACTCGAAGCGGTTCAGCCACTCGATGACCAGCTTCACGCCGGCCTGCTGGGCATACTCTGCCACCTCGCGGTGCACCTCGGCGGCGCGGCTCCACTCGTCGGGGGTCGGCCCATTGCCGGTGAAGACGCCCAGCGGCTGGTGGTAGGGGCCCATGAGGATCTCCGTGCCGGCGGCATGGCAGGAGTCCACGATGCTTTTAAGGTAGTCCACGGCCCCGGCGCGGTGGGCGGCCTCGGCGCTGCTCGGGTTGTGGGCTTCATCCGGAATGACCGTCACGGCAGTCGAGCGCAGGCCTTGGTCGGCCAGTGCCTTGCCCACCACCTTGTAGTGCTCCGTGTCCGCGGAAAAGATCGGCAGCTCCACGCCATCGTAGCCGGCTCCCTTGAGGGAGGAGAGGAGATGGAACTGGTCTTCCTGAAGGGCCGGGGTCCAGAGGAGCAGATTGAAGCCGATGTTCATGGTAGGTCAGTGACTAGTTTTCCGAGTGCCGGGCGGCTACTCATTTTTATAGGTCATGTGATTTTGCTTCCGTTTTTGTGAGGTTTTTTCTGAATCGCGCTCATCAATGAACGATCTTGTCCATGGCGAACCAAGCTGGAAGCTCTCCCTAGGCGGGGTTTCATTGTGGATTTCCTGCCGTGCCGGGCACATGGCACCGGTAGAGTTCCAGCTCGGTGAGCGCACGGTTTCTCCCTACGCGCTGGCTCCCTGGACGCCGGATGAGGTGGATTCCGCGCTTCCTCCGCTCTTGACCGTCCTGCGCGGGGACTTCCTCTGCTTTCCCTTTGGTGGTCAGAAGAGTGCGCCTCCCCACGGCGTCGCGGCGAATGCGGAGTGGAAGATCGTGGCCGGCGGCGACGATCGCCTCCACCTTGGCATGGACGACCAAGATAGTGGTGGATGGCTGGAGAAAATTGTCATTTTGCGGGAGGGCGAAACCGCGATCTACTGCGAACATCGTATTTCCGGGGTCGAGGGCGACTACAGCTACGGCAATCACCCGGTGATGGACTTTTCCCGTCTCACCGAGGGCGAGGGGCTTGTCAGCGTGTCGCCTTTCCGTTGGGGATCGGTCTATCAGGGGCTATTTTCAAACCCGCTGAATCGCGAATACGGAGCGCTGAAGCCCTCCGCGACCTTCACGGATCTCCGTGAGGTACCGCTTGCAACCGGCGGCACTGCCGATGTCTCGAAGTACCCGGCGCGCCAAGGCTTCGACGACTCGGTCATGATGCATGCGGAGCCTGCCACGGAGGAGCAGCCTTTCGCGTGGTCTGCCGCGGTCTTCGACGGCTACGTGTGGTTTTCCCTGAAGAACCCGGCGGACTTTCCCTCGACGCTGCTGTGGATCTCGAATGGCGGGCGTCACGGTGCTCCGTGGAATGGCCGCCACTTCGGCCGCATGGGCATCGAGGAGGTCTGCTCCTACTTCGCCGATTCCGTGGACGTCTCCCGCACGAACCCGCTGGCAGCGGAAGGCGTCCCCACGACGCGGGCTTTCCGGAAGGATGAGACCGTCTCGCTGCGTCTCATCCAGGCGGTGGCCGCCGTGCCGGAGAGGTTCGGCCGTGTCATCTCCATCACGCCTGCCGGGCCCGGCAAGGTCGTCATTTCCGGGGAATCCGGCACCTCCGTCGAGGCTCCCATCGACTGGAATTTCATTCTCTAACAAACCAAGGCATCCGCAAACAGGACTTCGAGTCACTTACAACCCAACATCTACAACCCAAGATCATGAAACTTCACAATGCCATGTGGCCCGGCTTGGTCGGGAAGGAACCCGGCACCGACCATCCGCCGATTGCACTCGACCGCATGCTTGAGATGACTGCCGCTGCATCCGTGGGTGGTCGCAAGTATGACGGTGTCGATCTCTTCCTCTTCCACCCGCACACTGATCCGGATGCGTCCGACGATGCGATCAAGGCAATGGCCGACAAGATCGCGGCGCACGGCTTGAAGGTGGGCTCGCTGGTGGCCCCGGTCTGGCCGGGCACCGTCGGCGGACCGGCTTTCGGCTCGGCTGATGATCGCAAGAACTTCGTTCTCGCCGTCGAGAAGGCCTGCCGCATCGCAGACATCCTCAAGGCGCATGGTGTGCGCGAGTATGGACTGATCCGCATCGACTCCGCCGGTGGCGTGCACGATTGGGCAGAGGATCCCGCGGGCAATACCAAGAAAATCGCCGAGACCTGGCGTGAAGCCGGCAAGGTCGCTGCCCAACACGGCGAGCGCCTCGCTGCAGAAGGCGAGATCTGCTGGGGCGGCATGCACTCGTGGAAGGCGATGATCGACACGCTGGAAGCGACCGGCATGCCAGAGACCGTTGGCTTCCAAGCCGACCTCGCCCACACCTACCTCTACCTCATGGGCTACAATGCTCCCGAGGCGGCCCTCCTCAAGGAAGGCTACACCGACGAGGAATTCTGGCCTGCCTACAAGACGCTGACCGATGCGCTGCGTCCGTGGACCATCGACTTCCACGTCGCGCAGAACGATGGCTCGGTCCACGGAACCGGCAGCCACGACAAGACCGGCCGCCACTGCCGTGCCGATGATCCGAATGGCAAGCTGGACATCGTCAAGTGCTCCACCTTCTGGCTGCAAGGCGCTGCCGATCGCGGCGTGAAGCACATCTGCTGGGACGGTTGCATGTTCCCCAACGACATCCTCGAGGACGCCCGCACCTGGGAGACCATCCTCGGCAAGATGATCGAAGTCGACGAGGCGCTCTGAAGCGGCGGCCACTCCATATATCATTCTTCAGTAACCATCTATCATGGCTACCCAGACTTCAATTCTTGCGGAGAAACTGCACGAGTATCCTCATCACGATGTCATCGACGGAGGATCGGATTCGATTCTCGATGACTGCCTCAATCAGAACGACGGGGTGCTGCAGCTTCTGCATCGCTACGCCGGCCGGACATTCTGCTCGCCGGGCAAACGTCTTCGTCTGGATGAGAAATCCTACTATCCGGACTACATGGGCGGAACCGGCCTCGATGAGGTCTGGATGTGCTGCACCGTGCCAATTGTGACCGGCGTCATCGATACCCGCACGGGAAAGGCGCCGTTCCGTGAAGGAGAAGCCCACGTGCTCACTCCTGGCGGGCAAGTCATCTCGCTTCAGGATCTGATCGAGACCAATCCTGAAGCCGTCATGGGAGAAAAGATCGTGGCGGTTTCCCAATCCCTGTTCGGCAGGATCACCTGGCCGATCGTGTCCAAGAAGTTCGACAACCTGAACCCCATTCCCCATCACCTTCACTGGTCGAAGTGGGAGGTTTACGACATCAATTCCTTCGACAATCCCGGAGTCAGCCCGTCGCACTACCACACCACGGCCATGGGGCTGTATCCGTTCGTCACCAAGGACCAGTTCCTTGCCTGCATGCAGCGTTGGGGTCAGGGCGAATACAACGGGGTGCGGCATTTGTCGTCGCACACGATGATGAAGCTGGATGACGGCTTCGTGATGCCGAATGGCGTGCTGCACTCGCCGACGGACCTTTGCACGCACGAGCTTCACGTCACGATGGACGAGCATTTCCTGGCCGAGGATCTGACGCTCGACGGAAGGATCGGAGCGGCCGATGCGTTCTACGCCTGCCGGGAAGAGGACTATCCGAAAAACCGGCACGAAGACTGGGAGTACTTGGTGGACAAGTTCGACTTCGAGGCGAACCAGGATCCCGACTTCGTTCAGAAGAATTCGCGTCCGGCCATCACCGCCAAGGAGTTCTCCGGCGATGGAGTCGACGCGCGGTGGATTGTTTACGGTGATTTCCTCGGTGACCAGAAGTGCTCCATTCTCCGTCTCATCCTTGCACCCGGAGCCAGGACGAATTTCCGCCCGGAAAGCCCCGCGCTGTTCCACACGAACGGCGGACGCGGTCGGGTCGGAAAACTCGAAGTGCGCTATCACCAGGACATGAAGCTCGGCGAAATCTATCCCGAAATCGGATTCATCACCCAGGCCGCGCTGAATCGCGGTGGTGTGGAAATCGAGAATACGGGAGATGAACCACTCGTGCTGACCTTCGACTTCCCGCAACAAGCGCATTCCCAAACACCCGGCGCGGCATGACGCCGTTTTGAATCAAACATCAACCCAAGACGAACCCTCTTCCTCATCATGAAAAAGGAAATCCGCATCGGTCTCATCGGCTACGGCTTCATGGGCCGTACCCACTCGAATGCCTACTCGCAGCTCAGCCACTTCTTCGACACCACGCACGTCCCGGTTCGTCAGGCCGTCTGCGGCCGTGACGAGGAGAAGGTGAAGGCCTTCGCAGAGAAGTGGGGCTATGCTTCCTACGAGACCGACTGGCGCAAGCTGGTCGAGCGCGACGACATCGACGCGGTGGACATCTGCACGCCGAACGATTCGCACGCCGAGATCGCCCTCGCCTGCATCAAGCATGGCAAGATGATCCTCTGCGAGAAGCCGCTCGCGCTGAATGGCGAGCAGGGCGAGGCGATGGTCAAAGCCGTCGAGGAATCCGGCCTGCCGAACCTCGTCTGGTATAACTACCGCTTCCTGCCCGCCGTCACGCTGGCGAAGAACATCGTGGATGCCGGTGAGCTCGGTCGCGTCTTCCACTATCGCGCGAACTTCCTCCAGGACTGGACCATCTCGGAAGAGCTCCCGCAGGGTGGTGCCGGCCTCTGGCGCCTCGATGCGGCGGCTGCGGGTTCCGGTGTGACCGGTGACTTGCTGGCGCACTGCATCGATACCGCGCGCTGGATCAACGGCGATATCGTGTCGGTCAGCGCAATGACGGAGACCTTCATCAAGGAGCGCGTGCATACCGCCACCGGCGAGAAGCATCCCGTCACCATCGACGATGCCTGCGCCTTCCTCGCCCGCTTCGAGAATGGCGCGCTGGCCATCTTTGAAAGCACCCGCTATGCGCGTGGCCACAAGGCGCTCTACACCTTTGAGATCAACGGTGAGAAGAAGTCGTTGGCTTGGGATCTGCACGATCTCAACTACCTGTCCTACTTCGATCACGGGGTTCCCGGTGACCGTCGCGGCTGGACCAATATCCACGCGACCGATGGCGACCATCCTTACTCCGGCAACTGGTGGGTGCCCGGCCTGTGCCTCGGCTACGAGCACTCCTTCACCCACGAGCTGGCCGAGTTCTTCAAGGACCTCGACAGCCCGCAGAAGGAAAAGCGCTACCCCGACTTCCGCCACGCGCTCGGCACCCAGTACGTCTGCGACGCCGTCCTCGAGTCGGCGAAGACGGGCCAGTGGGTGAACGTGAAGAAGGCCTGATCTCTTCTGTCAGCCCTTTGCGACGTGACCGCGGCCTCGTGTCGCGGTCACGTTCTTTTTTGCAGGGGCAGCGGCACCGGCTGTCGTCTGCTCGATGAGCATGCGGACGTAGCCCTTCAGCTCGTTCACGAACCAAGAGACGACGGGCTTCGGCTCGCGGAGATAGACGGCGACCACCTGGACGGGCGCGAATTCGCGGATCGGTATCTGCCTCAGGCCGCCCGTGACCTGGACACCGGGGATCATGACAGACATGCCCACGCCGAAGCCGTGCTTCACGTAGTCGCGGATCACGTCGAAGTTGCCGACTTCCACCTCCGTCTCCCAGATCAGTCCGGCGGCGGTGAGCCCTTCGCGGAAGCGCCGGGTGATCACGCTTTGCACGGGCGGCGCGATGAGCGGGAGATCGAGGCTTCCGTCCTTCCGCTTGTGGCGGGAGAGCACCTGCTTCCACGTCGTGCAGGGAAAGTCATCCGGCACGAGCAATGCGAGCGGTACTCGGAGCAGCTCGTCCATCCGTAGCGGAGGAGGGAAGGCACCGATCACCGCGCCGACGGAGATGTCCGCGATCTGCTTCACCAGATGGTCCGCGATCTCGTCCATCTGGATTTCCCGCAGGCTGATCCGCAGGCCGGGCTTCTTCGACTTCATCGCGAGCATCAGGCCCGGCAGGTGATGCCGCAGGACCGAGGGGCACGCGCCGAGCTTCAGGTGGAGCGATCCTTCCTGACGGATCTCGTCCGCCAGATCCGGGAGCTGGGTGAAGAAGGGCTGGATGCGGTCGAAGAGGATCTCGCCCTCGGGGGTCAGCGAAAAGGGCCGACGGATGAAAAGCGTCACCCCGAGCTCCTTTTCCAGGCGGCAGATCTGCGCGCTCACCGAGGGCTGCTGGATGCCATAGGGCATGCTGCGCACCGCCGCGGTGATGCCGCCGAACTTCGCCACATAGTAGAAGAGCTCGAGGTGATGAACATTCATGCCTCTTTCGCTACACGGGGAGATGTAGGGGGACAAGCTCACCGGCTCTCGATGCGATAGAAGCGCTTCCGCTCGGCGCCGGGCGTGCCTGTCTCGATGATCTTCGGCACGCCGCTGGAAGCGGGGAAGGGGACCCCCACGTCAGTCCAGCCCTGCAGGTCCGTGCTGGTGCGCAGTTGATAGTTTCCCGTTCCCCTCGGAGTGAAGGTGATGCGTCCGAGCCTGCTGAAGTCCACCGTGCCCAAGCCGCCGGGCGAGGGGAAACCGGTCAGCCTGATGTCCGTGACGACCCGTCCTATCGAGGACGTGCGCGACCAGAACATGACGCGCTGGTCGTCCATGAAGAGCTCCGTGTCGAAGCTCGTGTTCACCAGCGTGATGCCGGGCACGTTGTCGATGGAGAACTTCCCGCCGCTGACCGCTTGCCAGGTGCCCGTGGTGGCTTTTTCGAAGAGATAGATCGAGCCCGCGTCGTTGACTCCGGCCACGTCGTCATTGTTCGCGCACACGGCAAGGACGTCGCCGCGCAGTACCGCCACGGCTCCGAATTCATCTCCAGCGGCGGCGTCCGGCGCGGTGATGCGCGTGGGAGTGATGCCCCAGTTGCCGGGGCCGCCTTCATTCCTGGAGAGGATGTAGACGGTGCCCGCGTCCCTCTGCGTGGACGAGAGATCCCTGCCTATGGCACCCACAGCCACCTGGTCTCCCGAGATGGATATGGTGCGGCCGAAGTAGTCGGCGGTTACTCCGTCCGGTGCGTATCTCCGGCCATTTGGCAGCAGGCCCCAGCGGTCGGATCCTCCTTGGTTCCTGTGATAGATGAAGAGCGCCCCGCGACCGATATCGGAGGGAGACGAGGGTGTCTCCCGGTATCCCTCGAAGGGCGAGCCCACGATCAAGGTGTCTCCGGTGAGTGCCAGAGTGTATGCGAAATGGCTCATGCTGAGGTCGGTCCCTTCCAGCTTCACGCCGGGCACCTGGCCCCACTGGTTCGTGCCGCCGCGGTCCTTCTCGAAGACGTAGAGGAATTTCATGCCGACGCTGCTGGCCTTGGCCGATACGACCAGACGTCCGTCGCTGTAGGCCATCACGTCGCCGAGTCCCTTCGACAGCGCGCCATTCGGTAGCTGGTGGTCGGTGGCGGTGATCTGCTTGATCAGGCCCCAGTTGTTATCCCCGCCGACATCCCGGCCATAGACATACACCGCGCCCTGGTCGTTGTTCGTGCCGTCGGAAGGTGTCCGTGCGTTGTAGAGCGGATCGGAAACGAAGATCGTGTTCCGGTCCGGCATCAGCACGTAGTGGCCGAATTCATCGGAGTTGTCGCCCGTCGAAAGCAACACGGGCTTCCGGGCAAAGGGCTCCCAGGTGCCGCCATTCCGCTCATAGAGCAGCACGCGGTTGTCCTCGGAGACGGCCATGAAATTGCCGACTGCGACGATGTTGTCGCCAAAGCGGTTGTTGTTCCTCGGACCGGAGACATTTTGGTCGAAGGCGGCGGTGAGAGCTTGGCTGGCCTGGGGGAGGAAGGGGAGGCAGATAGCGGCGACGGCGATGCTTCTAACAGTCGTGATCATCACCGCACATTAGGCTGCGGTGGTCACGTTCCGTTAATCGAAAGAAATCGTCCTCATCATAGATCCAGTCTATGAAGTTGAGCGGCAGTCATGATCACTCCGCGGGCACGAAGCTCTCCGCCATGCCGCCGAGTGCATTGAGCCGGGAGTAGCGGGTATCGATTTCAAACCGCTGCTTCTCCCCCGCACTCCACTCGATGGAGAGGTGATAGCGCCCCTCCAGTTTCCATCGGCCGGTCCGGTCCTTCTTCTTCACGTCGGACTGGTCCTTGAAGAAAAGCTCGCCGTTCTCCGACTTCCAATTCGACCCGATCAGCCAGGCGGCGGCCTCCTTCAAATCCTGCGGGCCGGTGATGGATTCCACCTGCACGGCATCTCCTTCCTCGAGATCCTGCACCCGCTTGATGCCGCCTTTCGTGTAGGTGATCTTCAGATATTTGCGGTGCCAATACTTCGGATCTCCGCCCATGTCCGTCGTGTTCACGTTGAAGTCCTTTCCCGCGGCGACGAGTTCCGAGATCCTGCGGGTCACGTCCATGGTCTTGTCATCTCCGGTGAAGGTTGCCTCCACGATGGTCACGTCGGATTTCGCGCGAACCTTTGGAACGACAAATCCGCCGGGCTGTTGCAGCGTCTTCACCCGCTCGGCGATCACATCCATCTCTTCCTTTACGGCAATCGCCTGGCTGGTCTCACCTTTCTTGGTGAGATCCTCGACGATGCGCTTGAGCTCCTGCCCGAACGAACGCTCGGCCTGAAGCAGGGCAGGGCGGGCCTGCTCCGCCACCTTGGGCCGCTGCTCGAGATAGATTCTCTCAAGTCGTGCGATGGCAGCGTTGCCCGACTCGCCGTCGGGTGTGCCGTAGCTTTGGTATTCCCCGAGAGCCGCCTCCGCTTCCATCAGGGCGGTGGGGTTTGCCGCTGCTTTGGAATCATCGCGGATCTTCTCGATGGCTTCCCGATACTTGGTCGCGAGTTCGAGGAGTGGTGCCTTTGCCTTGGTTCTGCCGTCTTCGGCCAGCGACCGGAGATAGTCCAATTCCATCGCCACCGCGGGGGTGACGTCGGTCTTAGAGGCCTGGCCCAACGCAGTGGTGGCAAGGCTGAACGACAGCAGGAGGATCGGATGTGACAGGGGGATGCGCATCTTTCTAATGACTTTCCTCACATAGAAAATCGGCAGGATAGGGTCAAGGGCGGTGAAATCAGGGCGCTGCGGCACTCTTTCCGGAAAGTGATCCCGTCCGTCATCTCCGGCGCGATTGCAAAGTTGAGGGGTTTCCGCCAGTCTCCCGCGCGTGATCGGCATCGACCTTGGAACCACGAACAGCCTTGTCGCAGTTTTTGAAAACGGCCATCCCCGGGTCCTCGCAAATGAGTTGGGAGAGGAGTTGACCCCCAGTGTCGTGGCGGTGGCGGAGGATGGGCGGCTTTTGGTCGGCAGGGCTGCGAAGGACCGCCTGGTCTCCGATCCCGCCTCCGGGATGGCCTGCTTCAAGCGGGACATGGGCACGCCCGCGAAGTACCGCTTCGGCGGGAAGGAATGGAGTCCGGTGACCTGCTCGGCAATGGTCCTGTCCGAGATGAAGCGGATCGCCAGCCTGCATCTCGGCGAGGAAGTCACGAAGGCAGTGATCACCGTGCCCGCCTACTTCCACGACCAGCAGCGGCAAGCCACCGTGGAGGCAGCGAAGATCGCCGGACTGCAGGTGGAGCGCATCATCAATGAGCCGACCGCCGCGGCATTGGCCTATGGCTACCGGAATCCCGAGCAGGAGACGCAGGTGCTCGTATTCGATCTTGGTGGCGGTACCTTTGACGTGACGCTGCTGGAAATTTTCGACGGCGTGGTGGAGGTGAAGTCCACCGCTGGCGAGAGCCGCCTCGGTGGCGAGGATTACACCGATGCCCTGTGCGAGTGGCTGGAGAAGAGACACGGCTGGGTGCCGGACAAATCGCAGCGTGGAAACTGGCGGCAGCGGGTCGAGGTGGCGAAGCGCCTGCTGGCCGTCCATGAATCCGCGAGTGTATCTCTCGACGGCAAGCTCGTGGAGGTGACGCGCGAGGAATTCAAGGATGCCACCGCCGCGATCACCGCCCGCCTGCGACCGGTCGTGAGCCGTTGTCTCCGGGATGCCGGGATCACCGCTGCCGATCTGAATGACGTGCTCATGGTCGGCGGTGCGAGCCGCATGAGCGTGGTGAAGGACTTCGCACAGGATCAACTCAAGCGCATCACATCGATCAAGCTGGACCCCGACCGCGTCGTCGCGCTGGGCGCAGCGGTGCAGGCAGGTCTCTGTGCGAATGACTCGGCGGTGGGAGATATCGTGCTGACTGATGTATGCCCGCACACGTTGGGCGTCGAGATGGCGAAGGAAAGTGCGAGCGGTCGTCCGGAAGCTGGCTATTTCGCTCCGATCATCGACCGGAACACGACCGTGCCCGTCAGTCGCAGCCGCGTCTTCAATACCATGCATCCCCAGCAGGAATTCGTGGAGGTGGAAGTCTTCCAGGGCGAGGCACGCATGACGAAGGACAACCAGCGGATCGGCCAGGTGACCGTGGCCGGCCTGCGGCATCAGCCGGGGCAGAAGCGCCCGGGCGAGGTGGACATCCGTTTTTCCTACGACATGAACGGCATCCTCGAGGTGGAAGTGACCGTGCTTTCCAGCGGCCAGAAGAAACGCCTCGTGATCGAGCAGCGTCCGGGATCGCTATCGAAGATGGAGATCGAGGAAGCCATCGCGCGGATGCAACCGCTGAAGCTGCACCCGAGGGACCTGCTGCCAAACCGGGCGCGCCTGGAACGCGCGAACCGCGTGTTCGCAGAGTTGGTCGGGCCTGCGCGCGATCATCTGAATGCCGTGACGGATCGCTTCGAAGCCGCGCTGGAGTCGCAGGATGCGCAGGCGATCAAGGAGGCGGCGGCTGTGCTCGATACCTTCCTGCGCGGCTTCTTCGAACACGAAGGCGAACGCCAGCCTGAACCCCTCGACGCCTGACCTCCATGCCGTGGACCACACTGGGACTGGACCCCGCCGGGGCGACCGAGCGGGACGTGAAGCGCGCCTACGCGAAGTTGCTGAAGGACTGCCGTCCGGATCAAAATCCCGAGGGCTTTCGCAAGCTTCACGATGCTTATCAGGCAGCGCTGCATCAGTTGCAGTGGCAGAGCTATGAGAGGGAGGACGTTCTGGTTCCGATCTCTTCAGAAATAGCGCCCGATCCCGATGATGCGACGAGTCGAGAGGTGCCGGAAGTCACCCAACCGATGCGGATGGAGGAGCCTGCCTCCATTGGCATGTCGTCCGGATTGCGTGCGATCACCGATTGCTTCGACCGCTTGAATGCGGCTCTTGCGGGCGGGTCGAAGGACATCCAGTTGCTGGTGGAGGAAGCCGAGAGCTTGCTATACGACAATCCGTCCGAGGTCGAGCGATGGGGTGAACTCATGCAAGAGGTCTTCGTCCGGCATGGCGAGAATCCCGCCGTGGCGCTGAAGGCGGACACGATCGTCTTCGAGTTGGAGCACGGAGGATTCGTCGCCACGCTGGCGGTGATCGACCGGTTGGATCGGAACGGGAGTCCGCAGGGAATCGCGAACCTCTCGAATCTCCTTCACCAGAATGCCTCGCGCATCGCCACGCCCGCGGCGGGCATCGCAGCCGCACGACTCGCAGGGGCCGCTGCATTCTGGACGAGCCGCCATACCGAGCGGCTGGCGAATTTCGCCTACGAGCAGCTTGCCCGTGGAGAGCGTGACTTCCACATGCAGCTCATCGACCGCCATGTGGCGATGGCCCACATGATGACGCTGGTGCCGGATCACCTGAAGTCCTTCTGGCGGCAGCGCCTGATGCGGACCGCGGGTAGGGACACCTGGAGCGATGAGGAAAGCCGCGCCGCGATCGAGTGGCTCAAGACGCCCTTGGCGAGACGTGGCCCTTGTTTCGAGGTCTTCCTCGGGTTGCTGCCGGAAGATCTGGCAGCCGGCGTGAAGAACAGCACGGCCAAGTGGCAGCGGCCGGAAGGCGAGGCGACCTCGTCGTCATCTTCATCGTCTTCTACTTCCTCTAT
Organism: Luteolibacter flavescens; assembly: GCF_025950085.1. NCBI lineage: Bacteria > Pseudomonadati > Verrucomicrobiota > Verrucomicrobiia > Verrucomicrobiales > Verrucomicrobiaceae > Neoluteolibacter > Neoluteolibacter flavescens. Next base: position 749,564 of record NZ_JAPDDS010000001.1, on the reverse strand, counting down.
CCCGATGCGGAGATCGGCGGGGCATAAGCCTCTCAACGTCCCGAAGTGGGAGCAGGACGAGCCGAAGCCGAAGAAGAGAAGGGAATATCATGCCACTTCGAATTCGGGCTCGGGGATTCCAGGTTGGTTGTGGGGCTTCGCGGTCTTCGTCGCCATCAAACTCATCCTCCTCGTCGTCAATATGTCCAAGGGGCCGGATCCGGTTCCCGTGCCCCGGCGCCCGCTTGCATTGGAAGACTTCAGTCCGGAAGAACGCCGCCGGGTGGAAGAAGGCGCGAAGAGACTCCAGGAGGCCCAGGAGAAGCTGGATCAATTCCCGTCGCTGAGACCCCTTCCCGGGGGGGCGGGCGAAGTCCCCACCTTTGACCCGTTTCCGAAGTCCGTGCCCGGATCGCCGGAATCGAAGAACCCCTTGTTCCAAGAGTTCGAAAGCAAGTCCCGATAGACCATGAAAATCGCCAACCGACTGTTCGCCATTATCATCGGGCTTCTCGCCGTGTCCTGCCAATCCAAGCCGGACGTCATCGTCACGGATGCGGCGGGAGTTCCCATTGCGGGCGCGGCAGTGGAGCCTGTCACCGCGTCCATGAATCTCCCAGCAGTGGTCACCGATGCGAAGGGAGAAGTTCACATCGGTGGTGCAGCACAACCGGTCCAGTCGATCAATGTCAGCAAGACCGGCTTCACCGGAGTCAACAACATCGACTATACCACCGCGAAGCCCATCCGTGTGATCTTGAAACCCTGACTGACGCGACGGGCACCTCTCGTCACAGAAACCGATGCCAGCGCTCAGGCATCGGTGCTCCAGAGTGATAGACCACGTGGAGCACGCGCCGATGTCCAGGTTCGGTGGCTTGTGACGAGGCGTGGAGCAGCAGCGGCCGCATGAGGAGTGCTTCACCGATGGATGCGAGGCATGCGACTTCGCCATTCTCCGCGGCGCGATTCGCGGCCTCGGCGGAGGGAATGATGCCGCTCAAGTGGGTTCCCGGGCTCACCCTCAGGGGGCCGTTCGTTTCATCGCAGTCGTCAAGGTGCAGACGGACTGCGAGCAAGCTTTCCAGCACATCGACGGGAGGGCGGGCATAGTGGACGCCTGTCTTTCGGGACGGTAGGTCGTATCCTGGTGATGAGACTTCATCCGAAAACGGGAACATCAGATCCTGATGCCAAGGCACCTTCCAATTCGTGTCGGGAGTCTTGTCAAAGGCGATTGCCTGAATGGCCACCGCGGATGATGGGATGACATCCCCGGCGATGAGATGCTGCTTCATTTCCTCAGCCGCCACTTTCACCGAGGAAAAATCGAGCAGGCAGCGCACTCCGGCACTTCCCGGAGAGAATGCCTCGGAGCGCAATTCTTCTAACAGATCATGTGTGAGGCCGGGGCGGGCGATGCTCCAGCCGTCGCGCGCGAGGTCCATATCACCACGTGGTTTCAAAGACCCGCTTGCCGATCATGCCGCCGGATTCGAGGTCGCGGTGGGCTTGGGCGAGAGAAGCGGGAGTGAGCTTTCCTCCGTGCTCCTTCATCGTGCTGAAGATGCGGCCCGCATCGACGAGCGTGGCCAGCTCCTTCAGCAGGTCATGCTGCGAGATCATGTCCGGCGTCTGGAACATCGAGCGGGTGAACATGAATTCCCAAGAGAAGGTCACGCTCTTCGCCTTCATGAGGCCGATGTCCGGTACGGTGGATGACTCGACGATGGCGGTGATCTTGCCCTGCGGGACGATGGCCTTCGCCATGTTTGCCCAGTGGGCATTCGTGTCCGCGAAGCAGGCGATGTAATCCACGGTAGGGATGCCGCGCTTTTCCAACTCGGCCGTCCAGTCCACCGAATGATCGATCACCCGGTGCGCTCCCATCTTCCGGCACCACTCGACCGTCTCCGGGCGCGAGGCCGTGGCGATGACGGTGAAGCCGGTGAGCGCTGTGGCGATCTGGATGCCGATGGAGCCCACGCCGCCCGCGCCGCCGATGATGAGCAGGGTCTTGCCCTTGCCCTCCTTCAGGTCGCCGGCGGACAGCCCGAGACGCTCGAAGAAGCACTCCCACGCCGTGATGGCGGTCAGTGGCAAGGCTGCCGCGGCGGCGAAGTCGAGGGACGCGGGTTTCTTCGCCACGATGCGCTCGTCCACGAGTTGGAGCTCGGCATTGCAACCGGGCCGGGTGATGTCGCCCGCGTAGTAAACCTGATCTCCACGGCGGAAATGTTTCACGTCCGATCCGACCGCCTCGACGATGCCCGCCGCGTCCCACCCGAGGATCTTCGGCTCCGTCTCCTCGTCCTTGCGGGACTGGCGGACCTTGTAGTCCACAGGATTCACCGCCACCGCCTTCACCCGCACGAGCAGGTCATTCGGCCCGGGGACGGGATCGGGGAGATCGAGTTCGACGAAGCATTCGGGGTGGTCGAGCGGGAGCTTCTGCGTGATGGCGATGGCTTTCACGCTGTCTAACTACTCCAGCTTGCGGGGGCTGTCAGCTTCGCGATTTTGCTTTTCGAGAAAAGTGGCTCTTACCTTTGCGGGCGATCACTCCACCTCCGGCGTGCCGGTCAGCTTGGCGATGTGTTTTTCGATCACCTTCGCCCAGATGGCGTAGCCGACGTCGTTAGGGTGGAGGAAATCAGGCATGATCTCCTTCGCGAGCACCTTCTCGTCATCGAGGAAGGCGTCGCTCACCTCGAGCCACTGCACGCGCTCCCCGTCGGCGAAGGACTTGATGCGGGCATTGATCTGGTCGTTGAGCTGGCGCAGGGGCTCCTCCGGCTTCGCGCCGCGGGGGAAGATCGAGAGCAGTAGCACCTTCGCATCCGGCTTGCGATCCTGCAGGAGCTCAAGGATGAGCTTGATGCCGTCGGCGGTCATCTCCGGATCGTCCTGCCGGTGTCCGGTGTTGTTCGTGCCGATCATCAGGACGAAGAGCTTCGGATCCACGTTCTCCAGTTCGCCGTTCATCAGCCGCCACAGCACCTGCTCGGTGCGGTCTCCGGAGAAGCCCAGGTTCAGTGCATTCCGGTGGGCATAGTATTTGTCCCAGGTGGCCTTGCCTCCGCCCTCCCATCCCTGCGTGATGGAGTCGCCGATGAAGACGAGGTCGTAGCCGCCCTTCTTGGCAAGCTTCACCTTCTCCTCATGGCGCGTCTTCCACCAGGCCTCGCCGAAGCGGTTCGCTGGAATGGTGGCCTGGCTGACGTGGTAGTTCTTCCGCTGCTCCTCGTAGGTTTTCTTCATCTCAGCCAGCACCGGGGCGTAGGCGGGATCGTCGTGCACGGACTTCAGCTCCTGCGGATCTTTCTCCAGGTCAAAGAGGTTCCACTCCTTTGTCGCGGGGAAGTGCATCAGCTTGTGGCGTTCGCTGCGGACACCGTCGTGCGCGGCCACGCGATGGGTCCGCTCGCCACTATAGAAGTAGTAGATCGATTTCCGCCAGTCAGCCGGGGTCTCGCCCTTTAGCACGGGAAGCAGGCTCTTGCCCTGAATAGACGCCGGGATGGCGACACCCGCAGCCTCGAGGAAGGTGGGGGCGTAGTCGATATTCTGGATGAGCGCCTCGCTCCGTAGCCCGGGCTTCACGACGCCGGGCCAGCGGGCGATGAAGGGCATCGAGAGGCTTTCCTCGAACATCCACCGCTTGTCATACCAGCCGTGCTCGCCGAGGTAGAAGCCCTGGTCGGAGGAGTAGATGACCAGCGTGTTCTCCGCGAGGCCGGACTTGTCCAGATAGTCGAGCACCCGGCCCACGCCCTCGTCCACGGCGCGCACCGTTCGCAGGTAGTCCTTCAGGTAGCGCTGGTGTTTCCAGCGGGTGACGTCGTCTGCCTTGAGCTTGCCCGCCTTCATGTCGGCGATGAAGGCCTCGTTCTCGGGTTCCCGCTTTTCATCCCATGCCTGCTTCTGCTCCGCGGTCATCCGCTGGTACTCGCCGTTCGCCCCTTGGCTGGTGAAGTCCTCGGGGAAAAGATTCTGCCCCTTGAACTTCATGTCATGCCCCCACGAGATGTCGCGGGCGATACTCATCTGCTGCTCCTTCAGCGTGCCACTACGTCCCTCGTAGTTGTCGAAGAGCGTCGGCGGCTCGGGGAAGGTGACGTCTTTGAAAAGATCGAGGTGGCGCAGGGCAGGGGACCAGTTGCGATGCGGTGCCTTGTGCTGGCACATGAGCACGAAGGGCTTCGTCTTGTCCCGTCCCTCCAGCCATGCGATCGCCTTGTCAGTGATGACGTCCGTGCAGTAGCCCTGCTCGCGTTTCCGCCCGGTCGCGGAGACGAATTCCGGATTATAGTAGCTGCCCTGGCCGGGGAGGATCTCCCAGTGATCGAAGCCCGTCGGCTGCGAGACGAGGTGCCACTTTCCGATCAGCGAGGTCTGGTACCCCGCTTTCTGGAGGAGCTTCGGAAAGGTCGTCTGGCTGCCATCGAAGCGCGACCCGTCATTGTCCGGGAAGCCATTGATGTGGCTGTGCTTGCCGGTGAGCACGGTGGCGCGCGAGGGGCCGCAGATCGAGTTTCCGCAGTAGGAACGGGTGAAGATGGCACCATCCCGTGCAATGCGGTCGAGATTCGGCGTCGGGGCGAGGTCCTTCAGCGGCCCGCCATAGGCCGAGATCGCATTCAGCGCGTGATCGTCGGAGAAGATGAAGAGGATATTCGGCCGTTCCGCGGCGAAGAGTACGGGTGCGGCCAGGGCGGCGAGCAGGATCAGCGGGCGCATGGAGCGTAGGATACGGGGGAAATTCATAGGTCTGACAAGAGGAAGTGTCCCGTTTTGGCAGCAGGGACCATTTGACGGGGATTGCCAACGCGTCTTTCCTAGCCGCGCTATGAAATACGTACCCCTGATCAGCTCCGGCACCGCCGGTCCGCTCGGCGTCCTCCACCTGCCGCGCCTGTGGCTCAAGGTCTCCCTCGAAGCCCGCGGTGTGCTCGCTGACGGCTACCCGGGTGCCGGCCAAGGCTACGACCAGATGGTCATCGACGGCCTCGGTCTGGATCGTGACGCTGTGCTTTCCTACATCGCCGGCGAGAAGCCGACCTACCCGCAATTCGAAGCCTGGGTGAAGTCCCAGCCGGGCGTGAAGCTGGATGCCGCCAGCGTCGAGGCGCTGAATGCCTCCATCACCGGCTACAACCACGCCGATGAAGTGCGCCAGTCCATCCTCTCCGCCGATGGCCTGCCGGACGACGCCAGCGCGCCGAAGGATGCCATCAATCTGAACAACCTGGATGACTGGCACGAATTCCACGCGGCCGTCTTGAAGTAAGCCGCATCGAGCAGATTCCATGGGGTAATGCGCAAAAACGGGGATACCCTGCGCATTACCTCATTTTCTTTGACGTCGGTTTATCGCTCTATTCCTGTCATCCATGACGGCGTCCTCTCCCAGCCTTTCCGACCTTTCCGTTTCCTGTGTTCCGGTCCTTGATCCGGATTTCCTGCCCGCCGTCCTCTGGAATCGCGCTTACCGTGAGATGGCTGCGGGTGGCCGCACGCTTGATCTGGCCCTCGTCCGGCAGGATGGAACGGCCTTCCGCTGGTCATCCCCGGTGCTCCCGGATACCCCGGACAATGCTCCGCTGACGCTGCGCTATGTCGAGCGTGTGGTGAAATTCCTCCTCTGGCAAAAGGGTGGCAGCCGCGTGCTGATCTCCGGCGCGCCGGAAGTGGTGCCTGCGCTGGCCGCGATCTACTGGCCAGGTGGCGGTCGCGAATTTGACTGGGATTTCATCGGCAAGAAGATCTTCGGCGAGCCCTTGAGCTTCACTGCGGTGGAGGCATCCGGGCTGCCCGAGGAATGTGGCGATGCGATGGCACTGGGCCGTCATCTGGGCGGCTGCCGCATCGGCTTCGACCTCGGTGGCTCCGACCGGAAATGCGCCGCGCTGATCGACGGCGAGGTCGTTTTCTCCGAGGAGATCGTTTGGGATCCGTATTTCCAGAGCGACCCGGCCTATCACATCGAGGGCGTGCAGGACTCGCTCCAGCGTGCCGCCGCGCATCTGCCACGGGTGGACGCGATCGGTGGCAGCTCCGCCGGCGTGTATGTGAACAACGAGGTGCGTGCCGCCTCGCTCTTCCGCGGGGTGAGTGCCGCTGACTTCGAGTCGCGCATCCGCGGTATGTTCGTGGAGCTGAAGGACCGCTGGGATGGCATTCCCTTCGAGGTGGTGAATGACGGCGAGGTGACCGCGCTCGCGGGGTCGATGTCGCTGGATCAGAGCTCCGTGCTCGGCGTGGCGATGGGCACCAGCCAGGCCGCGGGCTACGTGGATCCGAACGGCTCGATCCGGCCGTGGCTCAATGAGCTGGCCTTCGCACCGGTGGATTACCGGGAAGACGGTCCGCGCGACGAGTGGAGCGGCGACGAGGGATGTGGCGTGCAGTTCTTCTCCCAGCAAGGCGTCGCCCGTCTGGCGAAGGTCGCCGGGTTTGACTTCGGCAGCATGCCTTTCCCCGAGCAACTCGTGGAGGTGCAGAAGGCGATGAAGGAAGGCGACGAGCGTGCCCGGAAGATCTACCAGACCATCGGCACCTGCTTCGGCTACTCGATTGCCCACTACGCGGATTTTTATGAAATCGGCAGCCTTCTCATCCTCGGTCGTGTGACCTCCGGCGAGGGCGGCACGATCATCATTGAGGAGGCGGAGAAGGTGCTGGCGACCGAATTCCCACACCTGAGCATCCAGCTCGTGGTGCCTGACGAGAAGACCAAGCGGCACGGGCAGGCAGTGGCTGCGGCGAGCTTGGCGGCGGTGGGGTGAGGCTGAGAGCGCGGGATTGGATCAGAGGCTTGCTGTCAGCGTCGGGTGACTGCCGCTCTTTTCGCCTGACCCCGCTGGGAGCGCGCGGCCACTGGCCCGCTTGGATAGTCCGGCGAACCCAAGGAAAAAGCAGCCCCCCCCAAGAGTGATCCCCGGTGAGTGGGCTTCTCCACCCACTTCGCCCGGAACGTCCAAGCGGGCCAGTGGCCACGCGCTCCCAGCGGGCTGCACGTGATTCCCGAGCATGACCTTCGAAAGAAAAACGGGAGCGCCCTTTCAAGCGCTCCCGATGGAGAAAGTCAGTGTGATCGTTGCCCGGACTTCCCGGAGCGCAGCGCGGCTTACTCGGCTTTCAGCTCCAGCACCTCGATCTTCCGGAACTCCACGGGGTGGCTCTCGGATTGCAGGCTGATATAGCCTTCGGTGAGGTTGTTGTTGCCTTGGACCTCGATCAGCGGCTTGGCGCTGGCGTCGCCCTCGTCGAGCTTCGTGTCGGTGTATTCAAAGACGACCTTGCCGTCGATGAGGTGCTTCACCAGCTTGCCGCCGTGGACTTCGGCCTCGGCCTTGACCCATTCGCCGAGGGGCTTGGTGGGCTCCTGCGAGTTGATGCAGTGGGTCTTGTTCACCTTGCCATCGATGGTGATGTAGGTGCCCGGGGTGCAGAGATTGCCGGTCGTTTTCACGCCGTTTCCGGCACCGAGGAGCTGGAACTCGAGCGAGGCCGGGAAGTCTTGGTCCTTGCCCATGGTCTTCGGCTCCTGGCAGTGGAGCATGATGCCGGAATTCTGCGTCGCCCAGCCGGGGCCACCTTTCACCTGGTCACCGACGAAGCGGTATTCGAGGCGGATCTTGTAGTTCGAGTACTTCGTCTTGTAGAAGAGATGGCCGAAGGTATCACCCCACTCGGTGTAGTTCTTGTAGTCCACCTTGATCGCGCCGTCCTCGACCACGAAGGTCTTCTTCGGGTCCTCGCCGAGGGCGTATCCGCGGATCTTCGGCGTCCACCCGTCGAGGTCCTTGCCATTGAAAATGGAGGTCCATTTCTCATCCTGGCCGGAGGCGCAGGAGACCAACAGGGCCGCGAGGGCGGCGACACGCAGGGTGGTAGTCATCATCGTGGAAATGAAACGCGCGGGAACCGCCCGATGTTGCTCGCAGGTCAGCCTTCCTCGCGGAATGCCTCGGCGCGGCCCTTCGTCACACAGCCATTCAGCCAGCCGATGAGCTGGTTCACCTCCTCGCTTTCGCGGCGCAGGCCGTCGAGCGATTGCCAGTCGATGTGCTGGCGGGTGTGCGGCAGGGCGATGCGGTTGATCTGCAGGCGATCCATCAGTGCCTCCGTTTCGCGCGGGTGGGCATTCAGGATGTTCGCGGCGCGCGGCAGGTCGTCGAGCGCCTGGGCCGTGAGGCCGAAGGAGGTCACGCCGACGCCAAAGGTTGCATTCAGACGGCGCATGCCATCGGCCAGCGCCTCGTCCTCGACCGGTGCGGCATAGATCAGCTCGCCACCCTGCGACCACATCGAGGCGGACAGTGCCTGGAAGAAATCCTCGCGGAAGCTGGCCAGCGACGGCTGGATGCGGAGCCGTGCGGCGTGCAGGCGGAAGGGCGGCAGCCCGAGGCGCTGCTTCAGGGACAGCATGGTGGAATCCAGCGTCAGCTCCTCATCGGGCGCGTCGCCGGTTTCCCAGTCCACAAGCACGACCTCGGGGAACTTCCAGAGATTTGCCAGCGGGGAATTCTGTCCGAATGCTTGGCGGAAAACGAAGGGGAAGCGGCCGTTCACCTCGTAGTAGCGGGTCACCACCGCGCGGAATTTCCGCAGGCGCTCCAGCGCAAGGTCCACGGCTTCGTGATCCGAGCTCAGGTCGTCCAAGCGGCCCTGGCTCAGGGACAGCAGCTCCTGGGCTCCCGTGAGTGCTGGCACCGGGGCGGAGCGGCGGTAGTAGCCCTGGCCCTTTTCCACCTTTGCGATCGGCGAGGCCGGATCGCAGGACATGATGGAGAAATGATAGCGCAGGGACGCATCCGAGTAAGCACCACTGAGTTGCAACCGGGCGAGCCGGATAAGCTCGGTTCCCTTGATGGCGTCCGACGGATTGCTCGGGAGGAGGGGTGGGAGGATTTCCGTAAGCTGGGTGCGGAGGCTCATGCGGTGATGGGACAGTCCTTTCGGCGTGCCGGATTCCACTTCGCCACACCGTCCGGCAGCAAGCCCCTAATGTCACGGAATTGAAAAAATCCCGGTCATCGGTGGCGCTGTTTTTGTGAATCTTTTCCTTAGCTTGCGAGTCTGTCCAATCAGCTCCACCCTTTGACCGATGAAAGCCATCTCCGCCCTTCTCTTCGCTGCCGCTGTCGCCCCGCTGCATGCCCAACAGCCGGACGCCGCCGCGATGGTGCGCTCGATCCGCCTCTCGGCGACGCTCCAGCAGATGGACCTGACCGGCAGCGTGGAAAAGAGCGGCGGCCCAAAGCTTGGCCTGAACCTCTTCATCCGGGACAAGAACATGCAGTTCCAACTCGGTGACAAGGAGCGCTTTCACATCCGCATGGGCGACGAGCGGGCCGAATTGCTCAACGTGATCGACGACAAGGGAACCACCCGCGCATTCCCCGCGTCCAAGCTCTCGGACTCGATCGCCGGCACCGATGTGAGCTACGAGGATCTGACGCTCCGTTTCCTCTACTGGCCGAATGCCAAGCTTGAAGGCGAGGAGAAGGCCAATAGCGAACAGTGCTACAAAATCCGTCTAGACAACCCGGGCAAGGACGGAGCCTACGGCGTCGTCTATGTCTGGGTTCATAAAAAACACGGTGCCTTCTGGCAAATCCGCGCCCATGACCGGAAAGGAACGCCGATGAAGGAGTTCCAAGTGAACTCGGTGATGAAAATGCCGTCCGGCGGCTACACCATCAAGGAGATGAGGGTGAATGCCCTCGATTCCAATTCCCGGGTCAAAGCGATCACCTATCTGCGCTTCAACGAGCCCGCAGCGGCGGGTCCGAAGGGTCGGGGGCGGTGAGGATCTAGCGCTCGCGGCGTGATTGCCAGTGGCGATCATGCCGCGCCGCGTGGAGGACCGCTACGACGAGCACCGTGTGGTTCTCCTCATTCAGCCGATAGACTACCCGATAGGGAAAGCGAGCTGGATAGCGCCAGCGAATGTCGGTTTTCCGGTGACGGTGGCTACCAACGACCGGATCAACGGCAAGTCGGTCCCAGACTGCGATGACTTCCCTGATGAATCGGGAGCCAAGTCCTTGCTCCCGGGCGTCATACCAAGCGGCTGCGGTGTCCAAGTCGTCCTCGATCTCGGGACGGAAAATCACCTGCCAACTCATTTGGCAGACCGGGCGAGGAGTCTGGCTTTCATTTCATCAAGACCGATGGCGGAGGAAGTGTCCGCATCGTGGGCGCTGAGGCGGGCTTCAATCAGCCGCTCGTCCTCAGGGGAAAGCCCGGAGTCATCGAGCGCGACTGCCGAGCGAATCAGCTCCTGGCGCTCGGCCACGGACATGCTCGGCAATTCGGCCAACACTTCGGCAAGACTCATGGGCCGAGAGTAGCCGGGACTTCATGTGCTGTCAGCGGATTTGTTCCCGGATTCATCATTGTCCACCAGTGAGTGACCGGGCCATCGTCGGGCCGTGAGGATTCACCGGATGTTGGCGGAGAGTGCGGCGGGCGTGCTGGAGCAGGTTTTCAAGCACGGCCGTGTGCTGGATCGCGAACTCGATACCATATTCCGCGAGAATCCGAAGTGGGGGAAGCGTGACCGGAACTTCGTTGCGGAGACGGCATTCGAGGTCACGCGGTGGCGGCGGGCTCTGGCCTTCCTCGCTGGCGATGATTCCATCCCGGCCCTTTGCGCCGCGCAGTGGACCCGTGTCGGCCTTGAGGTGCCGGATTGGTGGGCGAGCCATCCTTCGGAGATCGCTGCTCGCGAGCTGGAGCTGGCCGGTCAGCCGCTGGCGATCCGCGAGTCGATTCCGGATTGGCTGGACGTGCTCGGTCGCGGCGAGCTGGGCGAGGCATGGGATCGCGAGGTCGCCGCGCTCAATCGACGGGCACCGGTTTTCCTGCGGGTGAATACCATCCGGGCAGAAGTGCGCGGTGTCCTCGAGTGGCTCGCCTCCCACGGGATCGAGGCTGCCCGGGTGCCTGGTGTGCCGGACGCGTTGGTGCTTCCCGCGGGGAAAATGCTGCCGAAGCCGCTGGCCGCCGAGGGTGTGGTGGAGATCCAGGATGCCGGATCGCAGAAGATCGCGCCCTTGCTCGACGTCGAGCCGGGGATGCGGGTCATCGACGCCTGCGCCGGTGCCGGGGGCAAAGCTCTCCATCTGGCCGCGCTGATGCAGGGCAGGGGGGAGATCGTCGCCATGGACATTTCCACGGCAAAGCTCAGCGAACTCCGACGCCGCGCCTCACGCGCAGGGACCCGCATCATCCGCACCGAGACCTGGCGTGAGGACACGCTGAAGCGCTACGCCGGATGGGCAGACCGCGTGCTCATCGATGCGCCGTGCTCCGGCCTCGGCACGCTGCGCCGCCAGCCCGATCTCAAGTGGCGGCTCACCGCTTCATCCTTGGAGAAAACGAAGCGGCTCCAGCGCCGCATGCTCGACCACTATCCGGAACTCCTCCGGCCCGGCGGGAAATTCGTCTACGCCACCTGTTCGCTGCTGCCTTCCGAGAATGGCGGACAGATCCGCAATCTCGTGGAGCGTGATCCCCGGCGAGCCATTGAGGAAGAGCTGACCGTATCCCCGGCGGAGACCGGATGGGACGGCTTCTTCGCGGCGCGGCTGGGATAATGAGGCGTATCGACGGTCCGTCGACACAACCTTGATCCTCGTTATCCGAAGAACTTCCGCACCAGCGCCAGCACGCCGCTCAGCACCACGCTGACCAGCAGGCAGGTCACCACGGGGAAGTAGAATCCTCCGCGCTCACCCTCCATGCGAATGTCGCCGGGCAGGCGGCCGAGCCACGAAAGCCAGCCTTTCCCTCCGGCGAACCATAGCACCGCGCCGATCACCGCGAGTCCGAGCCCCGCGATGACCAGCATGCGTCCGACATTCTCCATGCCTCACGATCCCGCGAAGGCCTTGCGGAGCAAGTCCAGACTCTTCGGAATCGCCGTCAGCGGGTCCTCCTTGCCCTCGAATTCCAGCGAGACGTAGCCCTTGAAATTCGCGTCGCGCATGATCTTGCCGATGCGTGTGTAATCCAGATCCAGCGTGTACCACACGCCGCCGCCATAGTAGGTCTTCGCCTGCAGCAGCACGGTATCCGGTGCCAGCTTCGTCAGGCGATCATACGGGTCTTCGAGGAAGTTCCCGGTATCCAGCGTCACGCGCAGCCACGGCGAGTCGATGGCATCCACCACGCGCTTCACGCCTTCCGGTGTGACGCCGAGGCCCCAGTGATTCTCCAGGCCGAGGACCACGCCGCATTTCTCCGCCACCGGGAGGATCTTCTTGTAGGACTCGATTACCCAGCCGTAGGCATCTTCCTCGGTGTAGCCTTCCAGCGGGGCCTCGATGCCGCGCTTGGCCATCAGGTCATTGAAATCCTTCGAGGTTCCCCACGTGCCGGAGTTCACCCGCATCGTCGGGATGCCCAGTGCGTAGGCCTGCTCGATGCAATCGGTGGTGTGCTTGATCTGCGCCTCGCGCTTTTCCTTGTCCGGCGAGAGGAAGCCCTGATGCGTCGAGTAACCCATCAGATCGAGGCCGAGCAGGAAGGCTTGGCGCTTGATCTTCTGCAGCTCGGCATTGTCCGTGGAGACGAGTTGGCGCTGTAGCACCTCGAAGCCATCGAAGCCCATCCGCGCAGCGTGATCCAGACAGGTCGGAATCGCGCGCAGGTCGTCACGCTGGAAGCCCCAGAAGGAGTAGGAGGAAACCCCGATGCGGTTCGCGGGGAAGACCGGCTTCGGGATAGCGCCCGACTCCTGCGCCAGTGAGGGCAGGGCGGTGGCGACTCCAGCAAGGGCTCCGGTGGCAAGGAAATGGCGGCGATTCATGCTGTCGCGATCCATCATGAATTCCCCCGAAAAGCAAGCTGGCCGGGATGTGATTTGATGCGATCTTTCCGCACCTGCCGGGAAATCAATCCCGGCGGGTCAGTTCCACGAAGACGTCTTCCAGCGTGGCGTCCTTGCGATGGAGGCTGCGCATCGGCCAGCCGTACTGGCTGACGAGCTCGTGGATGCGTTCGCGGGCGTCGGTGCCGGAGTCCACGAGGATTTCGTAGTGGGCCCAATCGTCAGCTATCGGCTCGGAGGTCACACGCTTGACGTGATCCAGACGCTGGAGGGCGGGGCCGATGACTCCCAGATCGCCGGAAATCTCCGCATGGACCCGGCCGGCAGCACGCATGCCGGCGACGAGGTTCTGCGGCGTGTCCTGCGCCTTGATCTGGCCACCGTCGATGATGATCACCCGACCGCAGGTCATTTCCACCTCATGCAGGATGTGGGTGGAAAGCAGGATGGTATGCTTCTCGGAGAGCTTCTTGATCAGGTCGCGGATCTGGCGGATCTGATTGGGGTCCAGTCCGTTGGTCGGCTCGTCGAGGATGAGGAGCTGCGGCTCGTGGACCAGTGCGTCGGCCAGGCCGACCCGCTGCCGGTAGCCCTTGGAAAGGACGCGGATCATCTTCCGGCGGACGCCTTCCAAGCCGCAGATGTCGATCACCTCGTTCACCCGGCGGCGGGCGTCTCGGTTGCTCAGGCCCTTCAGGGTGGCGCGGTATTTCAGATACTCGCGGACCCGCATGTCGTCGTAGAGTGGCACGTTCTCCGGCATGTAGCCGATGCAGCGCCGGGCCTCGAGCGACTGGCGGAAGATGTCGAACCCCGCGACCCGCGCGCTGCCGGAGGTGGGCGGCAGGTAGCCGGTCAGCATCCGGAGGGTCGTGGTTTTCCCGGCGCCATTCGGCCCCAGGAAGCCGACGATCTCGCCGGGGGAGACGTTGAAATCGATCCCTTTGACCGCCTGATGGCGGGCGAAGCTCTTGGTGAGTTGCCGGACTTCGATCATGAAAAGCAGGAGACGCTGGAAATTACCCCGGAAACCGGCCTTGTGCGTTGACGGGTCCGGGGCCGCCCCCTACCTAAGCGCTGCGCGCAGGGGGCCAAGCGGGAATTTCCGCAATCTCCCGCCGGCACCCGAATCTACCGCCATGAAATCGTCGGTTTCCGCCCGCTTGAATGCGGACTTGTTGGAGCAGCAATACGCACTTTGGTGCTCAGATCCCCGCTCGGTCGATCCCACGTGGTCGGCCTTCTTTGAAGGCTTCGAGCTCGGCGTGGCCCAGCTCAAGCCGAAGGGAGGGGAGGCTGCGGCTCCTACCGGTGCTCCCGCGGCATCCGGATCCACCAGCGAGACCGACCTCGCATTCTACGGCAAGGTGGTCAGCCTCGTTTACAATTTCCGCGCCCTCGGCCACACGCAGGCCCACATCAACCCGCTCTCCGACCGTCCGGAGCGGAATCCGCGTCTGGATATTTCACAATTCGGCTTCACCGAGGCCGACATGGACCGCGAGGCGTCCAATCCGCTCTTCCGTGACGGGGCGAAAATGAAGCTGCGCGACATGATCGCCGCGCTGGAGGCCACCTACTCCGGCCACATCGGCTTCGAATTCACCCACATCCACAACACCACCGTCCGCAACTGGGTCCGCCACCGCATCGAGGGCCACGCCCTGCGCGAGGAGGATCCCGCCTCCCGCAAGGTGCAGGCGATGGGCTGGCTCATCGAGTCGGACAGCTTCGAGAATTTCCTCGGCAAGAAGTTCCTCGGCGAGAAGCGCTTCTCGCTGGAGGGCGGTGAAGGCGCGATGGTCGTCCTGAATGCGATCCTCGAGAAGTGCCCGGCAGCAGGCGTGCTGGAGATCGAGATGGGCATGGCCCACCGAGGCCGCCTGAACGTGCTGGCGAACTTCGTCCGCAAGTCGCTGACCACCATTCTTTACGAATTCACTCCGAACTACATGCCGGACCTCGTGGCGGGGGATGGCGACGTGAAGTATCACCTCGGCTACGAGAGCGTCCGCGAACTGGCTGATGGCAAGGTGCGTGTGAGCCTCGCCGCAAACCCGAGCCACCTCGAAGCCGTGAATCCGGTCGTGGAGGGCAAGGCCCGCGCCCGCCAGCGCATCCTCGGAGATGACGGCGTGGCGACGGATCGCAAGCGCGTCCTGCCGATCCTGCTCCACGGTGACGCCGCCTTCGCGGGCCAAGGCCCGGTGGCGGAGTGTCTCAATCTTTCCCAGCTACCCGGCTACCGCACCGGCGGCACGATCCACCTCATCATCAACAACCAGATCGGCTTCACCACGATGCCGGCCGATGCCCGCTCGTCCGCCTACGCGACCGACGTGGCGAAGATGATCGAGGCTCCGATCCTGCACGTGAATGGCGAAGTGCCGATGGAACTCTACTGGGCGGCCCAATTCGCCCTCGAATTCCGCCAGCAATTCGGTCGCG
Organism: Luteolibacter flavescens; assembly: GCF_025950085.1. NCBI lineage: Bacteria > Pseudomonadati > Verrucomicrobiota > Verrucomicrobiia > Verrucomicrobiales > Verrucomicrobiaceae > Neoluteolibacter > Neoluteolibacter flavescens. Next base: position 734,293 of record NZ_JAPDDS010000001.1, on the reverse strand, counting down.
ACGTCGTGATCGACATGTATTGCTACCGCCGCCAGGGCCACAACGAGACCGACCAGGCCGCGTTCACCCAGCCGCACATCTACAAGCTGATCCAGGGCCGCGAGACCATCGGCCAGATCTACAAGAAGCAGCTCGTCGCGCAGGGCGTGCTTTCCCAGGCCGAAGCCGACAAGATCGAGCAGGACATCTGGGATCGCTTCGAGGCAGGCCATGCGAAGATGCTGGAGCTCCAGGAAAAGGGCGACCGCAGCGCATTCAGCGGCTCCACCGCGGTCGAGCAGATGCCCTACACCCACGCGCCCGTGCCCACCGGCATCGGCCGTGACCTGCTCCAGCATGTCGGTCAGGTGCTGACCACCGTGCCGGATGGCTTCAATCTCCACCCGACCCTCGCCAAGCGTTTCGTCCCGCGCCGTCAGGAAGCCCTCCAGAATGGCGGGCCGATCGACTGGGCCTTCGCCGAATCCCTCGCTTGGGGTGCCCTCCTTACCGAAGGTCATCAGGTCCGCCTCTCCGGTCAGGATTGCCGCCGCGGTACCTTCTCGCACCGCCACGCGGTCTTCTACGATTCCGAGACGCGCGCCCGCTACATCCCGCTGGAGCACGTCAGCCCGAATCAGGCGAAGTTCTGCGTCTACAATTCCTTCCTCTCGGAGTTCGCCGTGCTCGGCTTCGACTACGGCTACTCGCTCGGTGCGCCGAACATGCTGACCCTGTGGGAAGCCCAGTTCGGTGACTTCTCGAACGGCGCGCAGGTCATCATCGACCAGTTCATCGCCTCCGCCGAGTCGAAGTGGCAGACGCCATCCGACCTCGTGATGCTGCTGCCACACGGCTACGAAGGCCAGGGCCCGGAGCACTCCAGCGCCCGCCTCGAGCGCTTCCTCCAGCTCTGCGCCGGAAAGAACATCATCGTCGGGAACTTCACCACGCCGGCCCAGTACTTCCACGCGCTGCGCCGCCAGAAGATGCGTCCTTTCCGCAAGCCGCTGATCCTGATGACGCCGAAGAGCCTGCTCACGCGTCCGGAAGCGGTCTCCCAGGAGGCCGACTTCCTCGAGGGCTCGTGCTTCCAGGAAGTGCTGCCGGATCCGAAGCACTTCGACGATCCGATGTCGGTCGAGCGCATCGTCTTCTGCTCGGGCAAGGTTTACTACGATCTCGCCGCCTACCGCGAGGAGCATGGCATCACGAACACCGCCATCCTCCGCGTGGAGCAGCTCTATCCCTTCCACGACGAGCTCATCGCCGCGCTGGTCGGCCAATACGGAGCCGCGAGCAAGTTCGTCTGGTGCCAGGAAGAACCGCTCAACATGGGTGCGTGGTCCTACATCTTCCCACGCCTGGAGAAGGTGCTGGACCGCCGCGTGCGCTACGCCGGCCGCAACCGCGCCTCCAGCCCGGCCGCCGGGTCGAAGGCCCAGCACTACAAGGAACACAAGGCCCTCCTCGAGGCCGCGTTCAACGTCTGAGATTGGTAGATGGCGGGTGGCAGGCAGACTGCTATCCGCCTCTCCTTGCATTCCCGATTTTCTCGTCTCCACTAAAGCCTTTCCCGATGTCTCTCGAAGTCAAAGTACCCGCAGCCGGTGAGTCCATCACCTCGGCCAATGTCGCCCGCTGGCACAAGCAGAACGGCGAAGCCGTCCGCAAAGGTGAAATCCTCGTGACGCTCGAAACCGACAAGGTTTCCAGCGAACTTGAAGCCGCCGCCGACGGGGTCCTCACGATCATCGTCGGGGAAGGGGAGGAAGTCGCCATCGGCACCGTGATCGCCAAGCTCGACGAGACCGCCGCTGCTTCCGGCAGTGCTCCGGCTCCTGCCGCAGCAGCCCCGGCATCCGCGCCTGCTGCCTCCGCCGCACCGGCCCCTGCCTCGGCGAGCGGACAAGTGCTCGACGTGAAGGTGCCCGCCGCCGGCGAGTCCATCACCTCTGCGAATGTCGGCCGCTGGCACAAGTCCGACGGCGCCGCCGTCACCAAGGGCGAAGTGCTCGTGACCCTGGAAACCGACAAGGTCTCCAGTGAACTGGAGGCGGAAGCTTCCGGCACGCTCAAGATCCTCGTCGCTGAAGGCACCGAGGTCGCCATCGGCACCGTGGTCGCCCGCATTGCCGTCGGCGATGTCGCTGCTGCTCCGGCCTCCGCACCGGCATCTGCCGCGACTCCGGCTCCCGCCGCCGCCGCTGCGCCCGCTCCGGCACCGGCCGAGGCACCAAAGCCACGCGCCATCGAGCTTCCTACCGCCCCGTCTTCTCCCGCCGCCGCATCCGCGCCAGTCACCGACGGTCGCACGACCCGCAAGAAGATGAGCATGCTGCGCCGCAAGATCGCGACGCACCTCGTGAATGCCCAGCAGACCGCGGCGATCCTCACCACCTTCAACGAGGCTGACATGTCCGCCGTCATGGACCTGCGCAAGGCCGTGCAGGAGGACTTCCTCAAGAAGCACGGCGTGAAGCTCGGCTTCATGTCCTTCTTCGTGAAGGCCGTGGTGCAGGCGCTGAAGGACGTGCCACAAGTGAATGGCATGATCGACGGCCAGGACATCGTGGAGAACCACTTCTACGACATCGGCGTCGCCATCGGCACCGAGAAGGGCCTCATCGTCCCGGTCATCCGCGATGCCGACAAGAAGAGCTTCGCCCAGATCGAGCAGGACATCCTCGACTACGCGAAGAAGGCCAAGGACGGCAAGATCGCCATCGAGGACCTCCAGGGCGGTGTCTTCACCATCTCGAATGGCGGCACCTACGGCTCGCTGCTCAGCACGCCGATCCTCAACCCGCCCCAGAGCGGCATCCTCGGCATGCACACCATCCAGCAGCGCCCGGTCGCCGTGAATAACCAGGTCGTCATCCGCCCGATGATGTATCTGGCCCTCAGCTACGACCACCGCCTGGTGGACGGCAAGGAAGCCGTGACCTTCCTCATCCGCATCAAGGACTGTATCGAGAATCCGACGCGCCTGATGCTGGAAATGTGAGGTGTCTGGACCAAACTGACTTTTCCGATGGCCCGCGGGGAATCCTGCGGGCCATTTTGTTTTCCGAGGTGCAGGGGCGGATCTCACTCAGGCTTGGTAGGAATCTCCGCAAAGGGATCTTCCGCCTCCTCCTCCATGCTCTTCTCTGCTTCCTCCTTTTTCCGCCGACTGAGTTCTTCCAAATTCTGCCGGGCTTGCGCAGCGGTCTGCGGGTCTTCGATTGCAGACAGCAGTTGCTCGCGAACCTCCGGCGTGAAGTCGGTATGGATAATGACGCCGCGGATGAAGGCATCGCGGTCCGGCCCGGGAGGCAGGGCTGCCACGCAGTCCTGGACCGGTGATGGCGCACGATGATCGAAGAGGGAACCGAAGTTCCGCAGCGCCTGCTGACGTAGCGGCTCTGCACGGATGGCTTGCAGACGCTGGACGGACTCCAAGGCGGTGGTGAATTCGTCTTCAATCACCCAGTCCAGTGCGGACTTCGCCAGCACCCGTGCGGTCTCTCCAGCGGGATCTCCCATCAGCCCGGCAGCATCCATCGAGTTGATCAGCTTCACCGCGGCGGTGGTGTCGCCGCGCGAGTGATGAACCATGGCATCCGCGGCAGCAGCGCGGAATTCCTCTGGCAGGGCGGCCAGGCGCTGGACCTGCTCGTCCACGGGCAGGTGGCCTAGCTCCTGGGATTCCCACTTCTCCAGGAAGATCGAGCGAAGCACGTCATCGGGCTCCGACCTTAGAAAGGGCAGGGGATCCTCACCGGCTTCCTCGGCCATGCGCTCTGCGAAGTCCGCGGCCGGTCCCCTCGCCTCACTGCTGTGTTCGGGGATCTCGATCCATTTTCGCAGCATGGCAAGCTGCTCCGTGGCACCCGGCGGGATGGCTGCACAGAGGTCGGAGATGATCTTCCGATCCCTGAAGTTCGGCGCACCTGGCTGATCCAGGCACTCTAACAGGATGTCCGTGTGCCCGGCCTTGATCAGGGTCTTGCTCCATAAATCGAAAACCTTTGGTCCCGACGACCCGAAGTGATGGGAAGTGAGCCAATCCCAGACGGCACGCGGCTGACGGGCGATCTCTTCAACGACCTCGGTTTCCAAGGTGAGGGCCAAGGATTCGTAGCGCTCCCGGTGCATGGGCCCGTAGAGCTGGATCATGGCTCCTCGCAGGTCGCGGCGAATCCACTCGCGGAACAGCGCTTGCCGTGCGAGCTCGAAATCGCGCCGCGGCAGTGTCGTCTCCTCCAGTTCACGCAAGCGGCGAACAAAGGTGCCGCTGGGGCCCGTGGGGCCTGCTGCGTTGTGGCGATCAGGCGTTTTCGAGGGTAGGGTGTGTGGTGAATCCGGAGCGTCATGATGATTGCCCGTCGAGCCTGTTGGAGTCCGTGCGATCAGGAATACCGAGGCATGTGAGGCCACGAGCAGGAGCAGCATGGCGGAGATGCGAGCGACGAGGCTTTCCTTTTTCATCGGCCAGCCTCCCGTCGGGTGTATTCCTCCAGCAACTGCGTGCGCAGTGACTCATCCGGCACGGCTAGCAAGGCCCGGCGACAGCCCACGGGGTCGAAGTCCTGCCATTTCGCGATGTGAAAGACGTAGATTGAGTAAACGATGTTCGGGTCGCCTTGCAACAGATCCGGATGAACCGTGAGAACACGAATGGCCACTTCCGGAGGCAGCACTTCCAAGCTGTGCGCAACCTCCCGACCGGGTTCTTCTTCAGTAGTGGGCGTCTCCTGCAATGCGTTTAATGGATCAGCCATGAAGACAGCATTGAAGACCATGCGACGCAGGTTGGTTGCCACGGCTGGGTCGGAAGCAGGGGGCCAGGTTCGCTGCACCAGCGCCAGCACATCCTCCTCCGTCTGCCGACCATCGCAGAGATCTGCCATGGCATCCGCGAAACCCGGGACTATTTTGTCGAGCTCCTCGACCTCGCTCGGAGTACTGGCATCGAAGATGTCTTTCCCAGCGAGACCGAGCTTTTCTCTCAGAGCGGACGCTAGGCTGAATCGACATTCAGACTTGTACGATTTCCGGAAGTTTGATTCAAACTCGTCATGGCGAAGCGCTATGAACTCAGTGAACAGCAATGGGATCAAATCCGGGAGTTGTTGCCCGGCAAGTCGAGCGATCCGGGAAGGACAGCGATGGACAACCGCAACTTCGTCAATGGAGTGCTGTGGATCCTTCGCAGCGGTGCGCGCTGGAGCGATCTACCCGAACGTTATGGCAAATGGAAGACGGTTCACAAACGCTTCACCCGCTGGGCCAAGGCGGAGGTCTGGGAGAAAGTCTTCGCATCGCTCATCACAGACCGGGACAATCCCTATCTAATGCTCGATTCCACCATTGTGAAAGCCCACCAGCAGGCGGTCACAGGAAAAGGGGGGGCTGCGACCAGGCTGTGGGGCGTTCCAGAGGAGGACTGACCACCAAAATCCATTTGGTGGCGGACAGTGCCGGCCGTCCTTTGAGGTTCCTTCTCACTCCTGGGCAGGCGGCCGATATCAGCAGCGCACCCGAACTGCTTGCAGGCATGAAAGCCAAGGCGGTCATCGCGGACAAAGGCTATGACAGCCGGGCGTTGCGTGATCTGGTGCGCGCCAAACGGATGCGTGTGGTGATCCCTTCAAAGATCAACCGCAAGCGCGCCATCCGCTACGACAAAGAGATCTACAAGCAGCGGAATCTGGTGGAGAGATGCTTCAACAAGCTCAAACACTTCAGGCGCATCGCCACACGGTTCGACCGTCTTGATTGTCATTTCATGGGCGCACTTCACCTCGCAGCAGCCATGATCTGGTTGAAATGAATGTCGATTCAGCCTAGCACAGACTGTCTGTTCGGAAACGTCTCCATCTGGAACCTTGCTTTCTTTTGTTCTGCGACTTGGGTCTCCACTAGGGCCACATCATCCGCTGCAAATCCCGCATCGCGGATCTCGGCTAACAGGATCTCCGAATCCTCGCTCCCGAAGATGGAGGAAAGGAGCTTCCGGGTGGCTTGCCGGTCACCGAGCAACGCCGGGATCTTGGCCAGGTGGCCCTGCCACTGTTCCGCTTCCAGGCAGTCGTAGAGCAGCCACAACCGTTTAGATGGGTCCGCGAGCCCGGATGCCATTTGCAAGGTGAAGTCCGCCCCTCGATCATGGCAAAGTGCCTGCGCGCCTTGGCGCAGCGCCAAGGCGGCCCGGGGGAAGCGCTTGGTCAGTTCACCGAAGCGATACTCGTTTCCTTTGCCGAGCCAATCTCCGAGTTCGAAACGGAAGGCATCGGTCGATTGGTTATGGCTGGCCTTGCCGAAGAAATCGAGTGCGGCGTCGGGGTCGAGTTCAAGCCACTTGCCGAATGCTGCGACGGTTTCTGCGCTGGCGTGTTCTCGAGTCGCTTTCGCGGCAGCCATGCCAGCCTTGGCAAGAGCGGCAAAATCCGCATCTGGAGGAAGCTTTTCGCGTGCGGCGGCCACTTGATCGAGCCATGAAAGCTCTTTCAACTCACGCTGCTCCCGGGTGGCCGCGAGATTTGCAGCCTCTTGTTCGCGACCGAGGCTGACCAGATCGGTGGGGCTTGGAATCGCCTCGCGATTCTTCACGGAAGGAGCTTTGGTTTGGGTTGGGGGTGCCGTCCCGGGCGTCCTTCCAAGCTGCCACGCGACAGCATGACTCAGGAGGAGCAAGAGCCCGCCGGAAATGACAAGGATGGTATGCTTCCTGCCGCGATCCATGGCATCGGGAAGATCGGAGAAATCTCGAGTTTTGGGAAGGCAAGAGATGAGCGTTCGGGAAAGGACGCTGGAAGGCGACTTGAGCGACCGGAAGCCTTTCGCCTTCCGGCTAAAGTCTCCTTCGCTGGCAGCCAGTTCTCCCCCTTGCCAAATCGGCGTGATGGCGGAGGATCATCCCATCTTGGCGGATGGTCTTTTCCGCCGGGGCAACCCCTTCCATCCATGTTTGGCATCCGTTTCATCAAGATCCCTCCGACGACGCATCTCATCCAATATCGCGGTGGCCAGGTGGTGAGGGAGGGGGCGGGGATTTCCTTCTACTATTACTCACCTACTACGTCCCTCGTAGCGGTGCCGGTGGGCAGCACGGATGTGCCCTTCATCTTCGAGGAGCAGACGGCGGATTACCAGACGGTCAGCCTGCAGGGTCAGGTGACCTACCGGATCGCCGATCCGCGGAAGCTGGCGACGCTGATGGATTTCACGCTGGCTCCCCACGGCCGGGGCTACGCCTCGGAAGACCCGGAGAAGCTGCCGCAGCGGGTGATCAATCTGGTCCACGTGCTTGCCCGTGCGGAGATCGAGAAGCTTTCCCTGCGCCAGGCATTGCGCGCGTCGGAGCCGCTGGTCGCGGCGATCCGGGGCGAGCTTGCGAAGTCGGCGGAGCTATCCGCGCTTGGCCTCGAGGTGCTCGGGCTTTCGCTGCTGGCGATCAAGCCGACACCGGAGACGGCGCGTGCTCTCGAGGCCGAGACCCGCGAGCTGCTGCTGCGCGGTGCGGACGAGGCGATCTACGCGCGGCGGAACGCTGCTGTGGAGCAGGAGCGCGCCATCAAGGAGAACGAGCTGAATACCGAGATCGCGGTGGAAAATAAGAAGCGCCAGATCCGCGAGACCCAGATGGATGCGGAGCGCGCCGTGCAGGAGAAGCAGGCGCAGCTCGAGCGCGCGACGCTGGAAAGCAACATCGGCCTTGAAGAGGAGCGCAAGAAGCTGGTGACGCTCGCCGCCGAGAATTCCCGCTCCGAGTCCGACACCCGCGCCTATGGCATCGCGGCGACGATGAAGGCGCTCGCGAGTGCGGATGCCTCGGTGCTCCAGGCGCTCGCCACCAGCGGCATGAAGCCTGAGCAATTGATCGCCTTCGCCTTCCAGGAGTTGGCGGGCCAGGCTGACAAGATCGGGCAGCTCAATATCTCTCCCGACCTGCTGCGCGAGCTGATCCACAAGCCGGAACGGGCACGATGATGAAGCGGCTCACGGAGACGAAGCTCATCCTCGTCGTCCGGGCGACCCGCTTGGCCGATCTCAGGGCGCGCTTTGCCACGAAGTCGCAGGCGAAGTTCTACGTCACACGGTTGGGCGGGGATTTCGCCGACTACGAGCGCGAGGACGAGGCCTACCAGAAGGCGATCACGCGCGCCCAGCAGACGCTCTCGACGCTGGGCCGCGTGCAATTGGTGCAGCGTGTCTTCCTGCCGAACTTCGTCTTCGGCCCGGAGGATATCGTCGTGACGCTCGGCCAGGACGGCCTGGTGGCAAACACGCTGAAGTATCTGAACGGCCAGCCTTTGATCGGCGTGAATCCGGACCCGAAGCGTTGGGATGGCAAGCTGCTGCCCTTCCGCATCGAGGATCTGGAGAAGGTGACGCGCGAGGTGCTGCGCTCGGGGCGATCCTATCGCGATGTCACGATGGCGGAGGCAAAGCTGAATACCGGGCTGAGCCTGTGCGCGGTGAATGACCTCTTCATCGGCATGAAGTCGCACGGCTCCGCGAGATACCGGATCGCGATGGGAAAGGCGGCTGAGGATCACTCATCCAGCGGCATCATCGTATCGACCGGCCTCGGATCGACCGGTTGGTTCAAGAGCCTGATGACGGGTGCCGCTGCAGTCGCGGCCGCCTCGGGACAGGCACGCGGTGCCACGCCGCAGGACATCACCTTTCCGTGGGAGTCGGATCACTTGTTCTTCACCGTTCGAGAGCCCTTTCCGAGCAATACCACGGGCACCGCGCTGGTATTTGGCAAGGTGACTCCGAGGGAGCCGCTGACCATCGAGTCGAGGATGGGAGAGGGCGGTGTGATCTTCAGCGATGGAATCGAGCAGGATTTCCTCGAGTTCAATTCGGGCTCGCTGGCTACCGTCTCATTGGCCGGGCGAAAGGGCCGGCTGGTGGTCTAGAAGTCTCGTGCCTCGGGGTTTTCCCAAATGCGCCGCGACCGGGTTGGAGCCGGCCGCGGGCACTTGCTACCATGATGGACACGTTCTTAACCTGGAAAGTGGGGGTGCCCGCAGCTCCCCTCCCAAGGGCCGCGGGCACCATTGCGTTTCCGCAATACAGAGATCATGCCCCATTCCTCGGGAAATGCAATCAATCTGCACCTAGGGTATCTACGCGCGGGTTTTCCCGTATGTCGTACACAGTGATCCAAGGGCGAAACCGATGAACCGGAGTCATGTCGGCCGCCCTTGGATGATGGATTGGCATCCGCGCGGAGCAGGGGAAATCCTGCGCGGGAATTGGAAGGGGAGACCCCTTCCTGTTAGAGTTTCGATTTCAGCGCGGTGAACTGGGTCTTCATGCGTGCCAGTTCTTTCTCGGCCTTGGCGATCTGGACGTGCAGCGATTGCAGCTCGGCGAGCTTCTTGCCGATCGGGCCTGCGTTGTGCGCGGCGACGATCGGGGTCTCGCCTTCCTCGGAGACTCCGCTCCGGATCCACGACGCGATGGTCAGCGGGGAAAGCTTGTACTTCTTCGTGGCAGCCATCTGGCCGCCACGTCCTTTTTCCTCATTCACCTTGTTCACGAAGGCAAGGATCTCCGCCTTTTCCTTCTGGCTGTAACGGCGGCCTTTCGACGCGTTGACTTTGGATGTGCTCATGACGGGGTTCGCCTAACAAGGCAGGCGACTAGGTGCAAGCGGCGGAATGCCTTTTTCTGACGTGATCGCGTAATTCAACTACTATGAAGACCGTGGCAGCATGAGGCATTCCGATGGGTCCATGCTTCTCTGCCTTGGTAAGCGCACCTCTCGAGCCATGATCGCATCCACATCACTCTTCGTGGTCTCCGCCATCGGTCCCGACAATCGCGCGCAGATTTTCGGGACATGCTCGTCGGAAGAGGAAGCTGACCGCTTGATCGCGCGTCTCGCCGCGAGACTGCTTCTCTACCGGCACTGGCAATACACGGCGTGGCAGCCGAACCCGTGATTTCAGCGTCATCGCAGACATCGTCGTTTGCGGACTGATGCATTCAGATGGAGGGTGAAAATCGGACATGAATGATCCGATCACCATGCTTCGCCTTTACGATCACATCGATCTGCGGGTGCCGTCACTACGCGATGCCGCCACCTTCTACGAAGCCTTGTTGCCTGCGCTCGGCTTCCCACGAAAGGTGGAGGTGGAAGGATGGCTGCAATACCAAAGCGAGAACGAAACGTGTGGGGCTTTCTTCGGGGTCACCGAGTCAACTCACCACGTCGCGAATGAGAACCGCATCGCCTTCCAAGCTGCGAGCAATGCCGAGGTGGATCGTCTTGCCGATGTCGCAAAACGATCAGGAACCCGGCTTGTCGAAGGCCCCATGATGTATGAGACGGGCTACTACGCGGTCTTCTTCGGAGATCCATGCGGGAACCGCTTCGAAGTCTGCCATCGCTGGTAGCTTCAAAGCACAAACGCCGCGATGCAATAGTGGCGCACGCGGCGTTTGCTTTGAGAAGACGGATGGGACAGAAACCTCATCACTTCTTTGTCTCCGGGGGAGTGCTCATTCAGCGACGGGGCTGGATACGGGTGATCTTGGTGCCCTTGAAGCTGACGCCTGCCATCAGGCCCTTCTGGTCGAAGACATAGGCATAGACGCCGCTGTCCACCGTGCGCGACGTGAGGGTCGCTCCGGCACCGCGATCCACGACCACGAAACCAGGGCTGGTTCCGAATTCCCATCCGGCCGCGCGATTGAGTTGGTTGACCTCGGAGGAACTCATGAGGAACAGCACATAGCCATACTTCTGAACGCCTGCCTGCAGACCGTAGGATGCGCCGGCAGTCTGGTAGTAGCCCTTCACGCCGCCATCGCTGCCGAAGAGCACGCCATTGCCTGCCTCGGCACCCACGACGAGGCCGCCCTTGGCGATGTGGGGAAAGACAAGGATTCCCGCGGCCGACTTGCCCAGCTTGCGGGCGCTCGGGTCACGGGCGTAGAGATCATTCAGGGCGGCGCGGGCATCGCCGGAGATTTCGGAGCGGCTCGCCTGCTCTTCGTTTGCGCGGGTGACGGGCTCGTAAGCGCATTGCGTGAGCAGGGCAGGGGCGGCCATGGCAATAGCCACGCGGCAGATCATCGGAATCGAGGTGTTCATGGTGGTTGGATCGGTTTGGGCGACCGGCGTTGCGCGCTCACGAGGTTGCGTCCCCGATGAAGGGCGCGACGCCAGTCGGATCCTCTTCACCACTTCATGTGCCACGAGCTTCTGACCGGGTGATGGCCTTGCCTGGTTCGTGACCGATTCCTTGCGGGACAAGGACTGCGTGAATTGTCTCAGGTGATGATCGCCGTTTTCTCTCCGCTCGTGCCGTGTGCATCTTGCATGTCAGCGGCCCCACCGCTTGCAGAATGAAGAGGCTGATAGATCGGGCGAAATGCGATTCACGGAATCGTCACTTCCTCCACGTGGCGAATGGGAATCGGATTCGGGATGGATGGGCGGTCGGTGCGTCGTGACGCGATGCACCGGTCACGGGAGATCGTCTGCAAAACCTGATCTTCCCTCAAATGCCCATGAAACCACATTACCTGCTTCTCAGCGCCGCGGTCCTCCCCGTGGCCACCCTGTCCGCCGCCGAGCGGATTCTCGTCGACTTCGGCCTGGCGAACGAGACCACCTCCAGCCCCGACATTTTCGCCCAGCATTGGAACAACATCGCGGGCGTGGGGATTCAGGCGAACAATTCCATCGTCAACGATCGAGGCAACCCTACCGGCATCACCGTCGCCGTGACGGATGCCTTTGCCGCCACCTCGTCGAACTCCCTGGGCGGCGAGACGATCTACGTGCCGACCGCGACCGGTGACTTCTCCTACGTCAACAAGACGACGAACACGACCGCCAAGATCCTCGTCAGTGGCTTGAGTGCCGAGCGCGTTTACGACTTCAAGTTCTTCGTCTCCAGCAATCGACCCGCGACGCAGGTTTTCAAGACCGACTACACGGTTGTCGGTGCCACGTCGGCAACGACCTCTCTCGAAGCAATCGCGAATCGGGACAAGGTGGCTTCGGTTTCCGGCATGGTCCCGAATCAGGATGGCCAGATCGAGATCACATTGGCAGCCGCGCAGACTTCGAATGAGTTCGGCGGCATCGGTATTCTTGAAATCGTCGGGCGCGATGCCTCCGAGCCTGTCGCCGCCGATCCGCAGCAGATCAATTGGGCAAATGCCGGGCAGACCCCGAATCCTGCCGCCGAGCCGAATCCCGCGAACCCCGATGGTCTGACCGCCTACGTGTGGGAGACGGCGGACGGCTTCAGCGGTCACGTCGGTGCTGCCGAGTCGCTGCGTCGTGCTGGCTTCCACGTGATGCCGCTGCCGCTGGACCGGCCGCCCTTCGAGTTTTCGGATAATCCGGCGGACGATGTGGACCTCATCGTCTTCGGCTCCTTCATCAGCCAGGACCCGCGCTATGCGACCTACATCGACACCTATGGTGATGTGCTCGACGACTACGTGGACCGCTGCGGCTATCTCGTGCAGCTCTCACAGGCCGACCAGACCGAGGCCGAGCCGAAATTTTTGCCCGACACGCAGAATGCCATCCGCGTGGACAACGATTTCACCGAAGCATTCATTCTCTCGCCGACTCACCCGATGATCCAGGGCTTCCCGACGAATGCGGCCGGGAAGGTCTTCTACACCCAGCCTCACATCACGCCGCACCTGGATGACGTGATTTGGGAAGCATTCTCGTCCTTTGCAGGCTTCGAGGTCATCCTCGCCGGTGACGCGCGCGCTCGCTTCCCGGGGCTGATGGAGGGTGCCTATGGCCAGGGTCAGCTCCTGCTGGCCGCGATGGCACCGGACAAGATCATCAATGCATCCTCGGGCGCGCTGCAGGCGGACCCCGCCTACAGCCAGTTCAACGAAGCCTTCTTCGAAAACCTCTACACGCATACCCGCAAGGTGCGCGACCGTGAGGCCCCGCCGATCAAGGTGACGCCCCAGCCGGGTGACTCGGAGATTGCCGAGGGCGCATGGACCATCGCGCTGCTGCCGGACACGCAGATCTATTCGCAGAATCGCCCCGGCGTTTTCTCCGCGCAGACCGCCTGGCTTCGCGACAATGCCGACCGCTACAACATCCGCATGACCCTGCACCTCGGGGACATCGTCAATGTGAACTCGCAGCCGGAGTGGAAGGCAGCACGCGAGGCGATGGCCATCCTCGACGGTCACATCCCGTATGCCTTCGTACCTGGAAACCACGACCACGGTCCGAGTGGCAATGCCTCCACGCGCGACACCTTCCTCAATGACTACTTCCTCTTCGACGACTACTCGGCGCGCCCGAACTTCGGCGGCGCGATGATCGAGGGAGAGATGGACAACAGTTACCACTTCTTCCAAGCGGGCGGCTACGACTGGATCGTGATGTGCCTGGAGTGGGGCCCGCGCAACAGCACCATCGAGTGGGCGGACTCGATCATGTCCCAGCATCCCGATAAGAAGGCGATCCTGGTGACCCACGCCTACATGAACAACAACGACCTGCGCTACAACCACACCGACACGGCGAATCCGCAGGCCTACAATCCCCATGCCTACAGCACGCCCGGCGGCGTGAACGACGGCGAGGAGCTGTGGCAGAAGCTGGTGAAGAAGCACAACTTCGTGCTGACCGTGAACGGTCACGTGCTCGGCGATGGCACCGGCTTCCGCACGGACGCGAACGATGCCGGCCAGAACGTTCACCAGATGCTGGCGAACTACCAATTCCTCGCGCCGCTCGGTGGCAATGGTTACCTTCGCCTGCTGGTGGTGAATCCGGATGGCACCGTGGAGGTGAAGAGCTACTCGCCGATCTACAATGACTTCCGCTCGGAAGCGGACCAGGCATTCGAATTTGACTTCGAATGGTATGATCCTGCCGATGTGAACGACAACGGTATCCCGGACTACTTCGACCCGGAGCTCGACAGCGACGGCGACGGCATCAACAACCGCGAGGAGTTCGTCACCCTGCGCTCGAATCCCTTCTCGACCGACAGCGACGGCGACGGGATCCCCGATGCGATCGAAAAGCAGATCGGCACCAAGCCCGCGGTCAGCAACAAGCCGGTGGCCGATGCGATCCTCCAGAACGCCGGCCTTTTCGGCTATTTCACGCCGGCGCAACTGATCGACGTGAACATGGGCCAGTTTCTGATCGAGCCGGAGGGCGGCGTCTTCAAGCTGCGCCTCCAACTCGAAACCACGAGCCAGCTCGGAACGGTCCCTTTTGCCCCCTCCGGTGAGCCGGTCGAGTGGACCGTGCCGGCCACCGGTGACAAGGCCTTCATGCGTGTCCGCGGCGAGTAAGTGATCGTCGCGACAGTTGACGTGCTCATGCGAGAAGGAGGGTGGAGACGCCCTCCTTCTTTTTTATTTCATCGCTCAGCCTACGACCGGCGAGGCCGCGCCGCAGTTCCAGCATTCGGAGAAGACGCCTTCGACATGCTCCTTGCAGACCGGGCAGGTCCAGTCCGGGCCGGTGGGCGCGGTCTCGGCTGCCTGGCGGAATTCGCGGATGATCTCTTTCGCCTTCGCTTCGTCCGCATTGTCGAGCACCCACAGCTCGGGATAGACCTCGGAGATCGGCAGCTCACCGGCGGCGCGTGAGGCTCCCTCGTTGCGGATCTCGGTGCGGATGCCTTCCGACTCCAGGAGCGACTGTAGGTGGCCGACGACGGTGAAGTCGATGTGATCGAAGACGCGCTTCATGGCGGCAATAAATCACCGAAAGCCGGTCTTCCAACCGGCAATCGGTGGCATCTTGTCCGTCACGCGGTCTTCACCTTGTCCCACTCGGACGTCCACAGCGAGAGGCTGTCTCCGAGATCGCCGATGGGCTCGCACTTCGCGAAAAGGGCATCGGCGGGGAAGAGGATCTCGCTGCCGCGGAAATCCTCGCTGAGGTTTTCGTAGGCGGCGCTGTTCGGGCTGCGTGCGCCGATCTCCTCCATGTTCGACGCTGCGACCGCGGGATCGTGCAGGTGGTTGATGAAAGCGTGGGCGAGATCGATCTCCTTCGCACCCTTCGGGATGCACATGTCGTCGCAGGAGAAGGCGGTGCCTTCCGCGGGCACGACCACGTGCATGTCGGCGTTTTCCTGGTGAGCCTGGAGCAGGTCGCTGCCATAGCCCTGGACGAGGTAGAATTCCCCGGAAGCGATCCCGCTCTTGTACTGCTCGCTCTCCCACTTGGCGATGTTCTGCTTCCAACGGATCGCGACATCACGCGCGGCGGCGAGCTGGGCAGGGTCCGTGGAGTTGAGAGAGTGGCCCAGGAACTTCAGCGCGGCGCCGAGCACCTCGCGCATGTCGTCCAGCAGGGTCACGCGCCCCTTGAGATCGGTGCGGTCCAGCATCGCCCACGAGTCGGTGGGATTCGGCACCTTCGACGCGAGGTAGCACAGGCAGGTCGGGGCCATCAGGTAGGGGACGGACATCTCCATCTTTGCGTCGAGTGCCTTGCCGAGGTAGGCGGCATCCACGTGCTTGATGTTGGGAATCTTCGCGTGATCCAGCGGGACGAGCAGGTCCTTCCGCTTCAGCGCCTGCACGGCGTAGGAGGAGGGGACGAGCAGGTCGTAGCCGCTCGCGCCGGACTCTATCTTCGCGAGCATCGCTTCATTCGAGTCAAAGGTGTCGATGACCACGGTGCAGCCGTGTGCCTTCTCGAAGCTCTCCTTCGCCTCTTCACTGAGATAGTCGGCCCAGGTGAAAATGGTGAGCTTCTTGTCCCCGTCGCCGGTGGAGCCCTTCGGCTTGCAGGAAGGAAGTGACGCGGCGGCGAGCGCGGAGGCGGCGATGAAGTGGCGGCGGTTCATGACGGATGGAAGATAGGGGATGGCGGGCGGAAAGGGGAATCGGAAATTGGCTGGAAATTCTCACTTGGTGGAGTCCGCCACCGCAGGGCGCGTAAGCCTCTGCGAAAGCGCGACGACCACGAAGGTGACGATGAGCATCAGCGACGAGAGGGCATTGATCACCGGGAGGTCCTTGCTCTTCTTGATCATCGAATAGACCAGCGTGGGCAGGGTGTCCGATCCCGGTCCCTTCACGAAGTAGGTGATGACGTAGTCGTCGATGGAGAGAGTGAACGCCAGCAGGCCGCCGGCGAGGATGCCGGGCGCAAGCAGGGGCAGGGTGACCTTCATGAAGGCCTGAACCTTCGTCGCCCCGAGATCGCGCGCGGCCTCCACCACATTGAAGTCGAAGTCCTGCAAGCGCGCCTGCACCACCAGCGCGACATAGCTGAGGCAAAAGGTGACGTGCGCGATCGAGATGGTAAGCAGGCTGAGCTTCATCCCGAAGGAAATGAAAAGCAGCAGCAGGCTCATGCCCATGAGGATGTCCGGCAGGACGAGCGGCACGGCCACCAGCAGCTTGTGCGCGTCCTGCAGGCGGGACTTGTAGCGCTGGAGCGCGAAGGCGGCGGCGGTCCCGAGGATCATTGAGGCAAGGCTCGCTCCCGTGGCGACCTTTACCGAGTTCCCCAGCGCAGCGAGGATGTCCGTGCGCTCGAAGAGCCGCTCATACCAGCGTGTGGAAAAGCCGGTCCAGGTCGAGGCATAGCGCGAGTTGTTGAAGGAATTCAGCACCAGGAAGCCGATCGGCAGGTAGAAGAACACCAGCACGAGGATCAGCGTGACGAAGGGAATGCGACTCGGCTTCATGCGGTCTTCTCCTTTCTCCTGAGGAACATGGGCGCGAGCACGAGAAGAGCGAGCGCGCCGGAGAGGGCCGCGGCTTCCGGCAGGTTCCGGTCGGTGAAGTTCCGCTGCGCGATCTTGTTGCCGATCATCTGCGTGTCCGTCCCGCCGACCATGTCCGGCACGACGTAGGAGCCCAGCATGGGGATGAAGACCACGAGGAATGCGGTCACCACGCCTTGGCGGATGCCGGGGATGAAGACGGAGAAGAATGCGCGCAGCGGCTTCGCCCCGAGGTCGCGGGCGGCATCGAGCAAGCCGAAGTCGAACTTCTCCGCCGCGGCGAACAGCGGCAGGATCGCGAAGGGCAGGTAGGTGTAAACGCTGACGATCACCACCGCGCCGAGATTTCCCAGCAGCCGGTCATTCTCCCCGAGCAGGCCGATGAAGCGCAGCGCATCCGCCACGAAGCCCTGTGCGTGGAGGATCTGCTGCCAGGCGAAGACGCGGATGACGAAATTCGTCCAGAAGGGCACGATCACCAGCAGCAGCACGCGCGAGCGCCAGACCGGCGTGAGGCGGGCCATCGCGTAGGCCACCGGCAGCGACGCCGCGATGCAGAGGACGGTGGTCACCGCCGCGGTGAAGATGGTGCGGGCAAAGAGGGCCGGGTAGCTGGGGTCGCCCAAGGCACGGATGGCATCGAGGCTCCAGCCCTCGCCGATGCCCCCGGCAGGCAGCGCGGGTCGGAAGGCGATGGCGAAGATGATCGCCACCGGCACCAGCACGAACATCACCAGCCAGACGAAGCTGGGCGCGGTGGAGAGGACCTCGGGTCTAGTGGGCCGTTTCATCAGTCGGATCCCGGCAGGGTGAGCATGCCCTCGTCTTCCTCGCGATACTGCTCCAGCAGGAAGCCGTCGTTCGCATCCCACAGCAGCCACACGGTGTCGCCCCACTTCGGCGGCGTCTCATCCAGCAGGAAGGTGCGGTGCTGCATCTCCGCGCACATGCGCCACTCACCGCAGCGCACCCAGTAGCGGGTGTGGGAGCCGTAGTAGATCACGTCCTCCACCTTGCCCTCCACGGCATTGTCCATGGGGGACATCGCGGGCTTCTCACGGGAGACGACGAGCTTTTCGGGCCGGATCGACAGGTGGACGCGGTCGCCCACGGTCACGTGCTTGTCATTGTCGATGACGATGCTGCCGAAGTCCGCCACCTCGCAGCGCGAGAAGCGGGCGTCGATGGCTTCCGTGATCTTCCCATCGAGGAAATTCGTGTCGCCGATGAAGGCGGCCACGAAGGAACTACGAGGAGCCTCGTAGATCTCCGCGGGCGGGCCGACCTGCTCGATCACGCCCTTGTTCATCACGGCGATGCGGTCGGAGATGGACATCGCCTCGCCCTGGTCGTGCGTCACGTAGATGAAGGTGATGCCGACCTCGTCGTGGATGGCATCCAGCTCGACGATGAGGCGCTGGCGGAGCTTCAGGTCCAGCGCGGCGAGCGGTTCATCCAGCAGCAGCACCTTCGGCTTGTTCACCAGCGCGCGGGCGATCGCCACGCGCTGCTTCATCCCGCCGGAAAGCTGGGATGGCTTTTTGTCGCCGTGCGCCTTCAGGTCCACGAGCTCGAGCATCTGGTCCACGCCCTTGGCGATCTCGCCGGGCGTCCACTTCGCGATCTTCGGGCCGAAGGCGATGTTTTCCCTCACCGTGAGGTGCGGGAAAAGCGCGTAGCTCTGGAAGACGGTATTCACCGGACGCTGGTCGGGCGGCAGGGCGGTGATGTCCTTCCCATCCAGATAGACGCGGCCCAGATCCGGCTGGTCAAATCCCGCGGCCATCCGCAGCAGCGTCGTCTTCCCGCAACCGGAGGGCCCGAGCAGCGAGAAGGTCTCGCCCTTCTCGATATCGAGCGTGATGTCATTGATGGCGGTGAAGCTCCCGTAGCGGCGGGTCACCTTTTCAAAGCGCAGGTAGGCCATTTCCTCCTTCTAGCAAGGCGGAAGCGCCACGGGATGTCGATGGGGAAGTGCCGGGGAATTGCGTTTGCCCGTCGCACCGGATGGGATAGGAGGAGGGCATGATCGACATGCTCGTGCGGCTCTACGACCTCCCCGAAAGCGCGGACCTCTACGCAAAGGTGGCCGGGCAGGGGATCACGCTCCGGCGCGCGCGGGCCTTTGAAAAACACACCGTCGCCGACTTCGCCCGCACCCACTTCTCTCCGAAGTGGGTCAGCGAGGTGGAGGTCGCCCTGAGCCGCCAACCGGTCGCCTGCTTCATCGCCACGAAGGACAAGGCCATCCTCGGCTTCGCCTGCTACGACACCACCATGCGCGGCTTTTTCGGTCCCACCGGCGTCGCCGAGTCCGCCCGCGGCACGGGCATCGGCAAGGCTCTCCTCTTCAAGTCCCTCGAAGCCCTCCGCGACATCGGCTACGCCTACGCCTTCATCGGCGGCGTCGGCCCGCGTGAATTCTACGCCAAGGCCTGCGGTGCCATCGAGATCCCCGGCAGCGACCCAGGGATCTACGGGGATATCTTGCCGTAGTTCAGTCGAATGGCGGGTGAGGCCACGACGGCGGCTTGCCCGTCATCAAGGCACCCAAGCAGGTGAAGCGCGGCGACGTGATGATTTACTCGCTTTCCCAAATGGGAATTGCCGAGACCGATTTGGACAAGAACGGGGTATTCACGGCCATCGAGGGGAACACGAACGCGGCGGGGGACAGGAAAGGGGGCGCGGTACTAAGGAAGAGCCGAAAACTTGACGGTTTGCGCTCGCTTGTGAGGGCTTGATTTTCTGAGGCATTCTCTGTTCCCTTGCTAAACATGAGCGTGCCGAAAACGATATTCCTCGATACAAGTATCTTTGACGAGATGTCGTACAATTTTGAGGCCGCGAGCGTAGTGGCCTTCAAAAGGTCAATCGAGGGAATGAACCTAACGCTCGTGATGCCCGATCCGACTGAGAGGGAAATTCGTCGCCATATCAATGACAAGGCTAAGAATGCAGCAGCTACTTTGGAAGGCTTAGGTCGGCGATTTCCACCTGTGCGTAAGCTTGCTGGATGGCCTCTGGTGAATAAAAGTGGGCCGACGCTCGCGGTTTCAATTTACTTCAAGGGGATAGGTAGCCTTCATGAATTCTACAAAAATTTCAAGCTTGTAAAATTAGGGTATGAAGCGGTGAAAATAGATACGGTTATGGATTGGTATGATCATGGCTTAGCTCCATTCTCTGAGAAGAAAAGAAAGGAGTTTCCTGATGCAATCGCTTTAATGGCGCTCGGAGGATACTATAATGAAACCGGTGAAGGCGTGGCAATCATCTCGAAAGATGGTGATTTTCGGACTGGCTGCGAACGGTTTCCGGGGCTCTTCTACTTCCCCTCCTTAGCTGCATATTCAGAGGCCCTGAAGGGTGTCGACGACCGAGTAGCTGCGATTCAGCTAGCCTTGGGTAAGGATGACACGATTATCACTAATGCCATAACCGACGAATTCATGGAGTCTTCCTTCGTCGCTGCTTACGAAAACGGTGAAGTAGTTGAGACTGAATTTGAAGATATTAGCGAAACGGTATATCATGTGGTGGGCTTGGGGGAGTCCTCATGCAGCATCGCGTTCGAGCTTGAATTTTTATTTCGGGCTACTGTGGAATACGAAAAGTGCTATTTTGACGATTTCCACATAAATATGGGGCGAGTTCGGGATCGTGCGAGCGCGACAGGTATTATAAAGCTAACAACAAGCGCCGACTTCTCCGAACTGACCGAGGTGGAAAGCGTCGCAATGGATGAGCACGAGTATAAGGTAAGAGAGCACCCGAGAGACCACTACTACTGACACAGTGAACGGATCTTGCCCACCTTTTAAGGGGTGAGATTCGTGGTGGATTGCGCTCCTACATGGGTGCCTTTCATGGGATTCCAAGTGAGCTGGATGGCGTTGCTCTTCTGGCAATGGGAGAAAGAACAAAAGAGAAGTTAATGACCCCTCGCCCCCTCTACCGCTGGAAATCATTTTGGTTCGGAATTTTAGTCCTTGGGTTCTTGCTGTGGGTCGAGCGGCGCTGGGAATCTCAGGATTTGGGCATGAGCTATTTCAACGGCACGGATGCCCTGATTTTAGACCAGAGCCACGGCTCCATTGAGTTCCATGTTGGAGCGCTTGACGCTGAATTCCCGCTGGGATGGGACTTCTACCACATGAGATTTCCTGATGCGCAATTCGTTTGGCCATCGGCGGCGGAATTCTATTGGAATGACGCGGGTTGGGGCTTCTCCGGCCACTTCTCCAACTGGTTCATAGTCCTACTATTCCTTATTTCGTGGTGTGCTTGGCTCTTCTTCCACTGGAGGCGGGAACAGAAAAAACTAACAGCATGAGCCAGCGCCTCCCCATCCGCCGCCCCTCTTTTTTGCTCGGGATTTTTGTCGCCTGTTTCCTCGCGTGGGCGTGGGTTCGCTCCGTTTATACGCAGGAGATACTGTGGTATGCTCCGGTCAACGGGGGTAATTCGTATTGGGTCGGCAGCGGGGACGGGCAAATTACGGTGGGTTGCTGGGCAAACCCTTCACGCGCCTTCGTCAGATACCACAGTGAGGTAAATGTCAGGCGAGAATGGTGGCAGTCCATGCCCTTTGAACTTCAGAGTTATGGAGCACAGCACCTTGTTCGAATTTCAAACTGGTTCCTTACCCTCATCTTCATCGCCCTGTGGACTGCCTTTCTCGCGTGGCGCAGGCTGTTAGAGCGGAAGCACCTTGACCGGAAAGAGTGAAAGTGTTCACATGAACGCATGCCGCTTGTTTCCTTTGTTCCGCGCCCACCCGAGCCGGGGGAACTTCCCCGCTTCGTTTCTTCTCTTGCCAATTGCCGGGTAGGCGACTGGCAGCGGCCTGAATTTGTCCTGGAGTGGTGGGGCAGGGGAGGCGTGCAGCGCTTCCAGCCGCCGGACCGTTTCGAGCGTTTCAAGAAGGGCGAGCCGGTGTGGAGTTTCCGGCGGGAAGAGCATCCGGAAGGGAAATCCGTTAGAGGCCAGCCGTGCAGCATCTGGAGACGCGTCGACTAGCTCGTCAGGCGATCCACTGCCTCTTTGCTCGCCTTGTTCTGCAGGCGGCGGCTACACGACGCGCATGCCTTGAGTTTCTTACCGTTCACGATCCACTTCCGAGACGTGTGTGAAATAGGGCTGCCACAGACGTCACAGTTTTTGTCCCCGAACATCAGGCCCAGAAGGACAATCCCGACCAAGCTCGCACCAATGGCCACCGGCCAGCCCCAACTCTTCGCCGCGTAGTAAATGCCGCCGACCAACAGAAGGAGGAGAAGGCACCCTCCAGTTTCGCTCTTCTTCGCTTTGCGAGCCATCGGGGGCTTCTAGCAGAGGCCGGGGACCGGAGTAAAGTAAGGTCGGGCAAGTCTAAAACCACTGCGCGTCAAAGCATCCGATCAACGCAAAAAACGAGGCGGGAGGTTTTGGCCTCCCGCCTTGTTTCTTTGAAAGTGGTACCCCGACTTGGACTCGAACCAAGGACCAAAAGATTAAGAGTCTTCTGCTCTACCAACTGAGCTATCGAGGCGTTGCTTCCTGCCTTGCGGCGGGGCCGGAAGGATGCATTTCAATCCGACCGAGGCAAGAGGTTTTTGATGATTTTCTCATCATTTTTCCACGGGCAGGAAAACGATGCAGATCGGGGTCGGGCAGGGGACGGTGGACTTGGGTTCGCCGAGCTTGCCGGTGGCGGGATCGAGCGGGAGGGCGGAGATGGTGTTCGACTCCTGGTGGGCGCACAGCAGCCACTTGCCATCGGGAGAGAGCGTGAAGTGACGCGGCGTCTTGCCGCCGCAGGGGGCGATCTGGATGGAGGTCAGCCCGCCGGTGGCAGTGTCGCGTGCGAAGACGGCGATGCTGTCGTGCCCGCGATTCGAGGCGTAGACGTATTTGCCGCCGGGATGCACCTGGATCTCGGCGGTGGTGCTTTCGCCAGTCCAGTCGGCGGGCAGGGTCGGCACGGTGCCGATGGTCTCGAGCGTGCCCTTTTCATCATCGAAGCGGCAGGCAGCGACGGTGTTGTCGAGCTCGTTGACGACGTAGGCGTGCTTGCCATCCGGCGAGAAGTCCATGTGGCGCGGCCCGGCGCCGGGAGCGGATGACCATGCGGCGGGCTCCGGGGCCACGGGCTTCGCCGTCGCGGGGTCCATGGTGTACGTCAGCACCTTGTCCAGCCCGAGGTCCGGGACGAGCAGGTGCTTCCCGCGGAAATAGACGCCGTGCGCGTGGGGGCCTTCCTGGCGGCTTTTGTTAGCGCCGGTGCCTTCGATCTTTTGCGAGAAGCCGGGGCCGACGGGCATTCCGTTCGCATCGAGCTTCACCGCGGCGGTGGTGCCGTCGCTGTAGTTTGCCGATGCGAGCATGCTGCCGGTGGGATCGACGGCGAGGTGGCAGGGATTCCAGCCGAGCGCGGAGGTGTCGGCGGCGAATTCCAGGCTCGGTCCCGCTCCCAGCTTGAAGACGGAGAGGCTGCCCCGCGGGTGTTCCCCGGACCGGCCGACGCTGTAGAGCAGCGGCTTCGTGGGGTGCAGCGCAAGGAAGCCGGGGTTCTGATACTTCGCGCCCAGCTTCACCTCGCCGAATTCCCCGGTCCCGGGGTCGAAGCTCGACAGGTAGATGCCCTCGCTCTTGCTGTTGCCGCCGGTATTCGTGCCGATGGCGATGGGCAGGGGGGCGGCGTGGGCGATCGCGCTGGCGGCGAGGAGGGCGAGGCTGGATTTCATCATCCCGTCTCCTACCCGGCGGGGCGGGGATTTCGATCAGAATCGTTGCGCGAAGGCGGTCATTCGCCGCATATCCCGGCCATGCCCGCGCACGCCGACGCCTTCGAGATCCGCACCCGTGGCAAGGGGACCTATCAGATCACGTCCGAGGTCGCGGACATCGTGCAGCGCAGCGGCATCCGGACCGGCACGGTCACCGTCTTCGTCCGCCACACGTCCGCCAGCCTGGTCATCATGGAGAATGCCGACCCGAGTGCGCGGCGGGATCTTGAGGAGTTCTTCGAGCGCCTGGTGCCGGAGAGCACGCCGTGGTTCATCCACACCGACGAAGGCCCGGACGACATGCCCAGCCACATCCGCATGGCGCTGACCCGCACCAGCGAGGTCATCCCTATCATTGGCGGGCGGATGACGCTGGGGACGTGGCAGGGGATCTTCCTTTTCGAGCACCGACGCGCCCCGCACCGGCGGGAGATCGTGGTGAGCGTGGTGGGAGAGTGATTCCTACTGCCCCTGCATCTTCTTCCGGTAGGCCAGCGGGCTGATGCCCACGGCCTGCTTGAATTGCCGGGAGAATGCCGACTGGTCCGAGTAGCCGCACGAGAGTGCGATCTGGGCGATGACCTCCTGGGTCGTGGACAGCCGCTCGCACGCGGCATCGATGCGGACCTTCACGAGATACTGCCCGGCGGTGACGTGGAAGAGCGAGCGGATGCGCTGGTCGAACTGGTAGATCGAGAGCCCCGCCATTTCCGCGAGCTGGGGCAGGCGCAGCGGCTCGTCGAAGTGCTTGTGGATATGGTCGATCGCCTTCGACATCGCGGCGAAGTCCTCCTGCCGGTCCTGCGGTCCATGCATGTCCCGGGAAATGCCGCAGACGCCGACGATGCGGCCGTCCTTTGCCTTCACGGCTTCCTTGAAGGTGAGGCACCAGCCGCGGCGGCCGCCGGGGTAGAGGTGCAGTTCCAGGTGATCGCGGATGCCGTGGCCGGTCTTCAGGATCTCGCGGTCCTGCAGGGCGAAGCCCTCGCCGAGCGGGGGCGGGAAAAGCTCCTCGGCGGTCAGGCCGATGGCGGACTGCTTGTCCGGCAGGCCGCAGCGCGTGGCGAGGGTTTGATTCACCGCCATGTAGCGGCCGAAGGCGTCCTTCACGAAGAACACGATGTCCGGCACCGCATCGAAGAGATCATCCACCGGAGGCATCCCGTCGAGGGAGTCGAAGAAGGTCTTACGAAGTCGGGATGCCGGGGTCATGATCGTGGTCCGGAGCATGGCACGCACCATCCGGGCGGGCGAGACGGAATCTTTGCCGTGTCCTTGAGGTTCGGCACATGACCTCCTTTGGCGGCACAGGCCCCGAATGCGCGCGAAGGTATCGACAGGTTTGCCATGCCTGCGCTAGGTTCCTTATCCATGAAGATGAAGCGTTTCACGCTGCTGGTGATGATGCCGGCCCTGCTGGCCATGACTGGATGCCAGGCCCGGAAGAAGAGCACCGGCACCCCGCTCTCGGCGACGAACATGGTCAGCAGCGAGACCGGGGTATCCCACGTGCATGAATACTACCGCTTCTCCATCAAGGGGCTGGGGCCGCAATGGCGCCTCCTCGAGGACAAACAGCGCGAGAGCATGCTGCCGGATGCCGCGGCAATGGTGTCAAAGGTGGGCGGATCCCACGGGGCAGTGATCGTGGAGACCTATGAGGGCTCCGACCTGAAGGCCTACACGGAGATGATCTGTGCAAACATGGAGGCCATGTCCGTCGGCTACCATGCCGGCGAGATACGGGAGGTGGATTTCAATGGCGGCAAGGCGATGCGCCGGAGCATCGAGGCGTCCTTCAACGAGGTGCTATTCAACTACGAGGTGATGACCTTCCTCCATCAGGGGATGGGCTATCAGGTGCTCGCTTGGAGACCGAAGGAAGCCGCGGCGGCTCAGGATCTGGAAGAGTTCATTGCATCGGTGGGCATCGAGGAAGGCGCGGTGAAGGTCCCGCCTCCGGCACCCGCCCCGGATTCCATCGGCATCGGCAGCCGCATCCGCGGGGGCAGCTTTGAGAGCGCGGTCTCCGGCCTGGTGGCAAAACCGGCGGAGGGCTGGGGGCTCATGTGGGGCCTGTCCTTGTCAACCACCGGAGATGACGCCGAGACCGGGATCCAGCGGCCGGACAAGGGGCTTTTCATCACTGTATCCCATCAACCTGTAGACGAAAGCGAGCGGGAGAAATTCCTGGGATCTCTGGACGAGGGCTTCTCAGACAACACGGAGTCCGTTGGAAAGGTCACATGGGACTTTGGCGGGGAACCGATCGAGTTCTCGGGAGTGATCGTTTCCGGGCCGCCGGCAATCCGGCTTTACATGGGACACGCCGTGCGCGGCGATCGCGGCTACAGGGTGAAGGCATGGCACATTGAGCAAGAGGGGAAGGATTTGGCTGCTGCTCTCTCGGAGGGCCTGGGATCGTTTTCTTTCTTGGACGAGAAATCGCACGGCGAACTGCGCACCAGCCTCCTGGCTGAGGAAGTCGCCTACGGCAGCGTGGGCGAGCATCACTCGGTGAGAAACGGGGTTTTCCGCAGCTTCGCGGACGGTATCACATGGAAGCGCCCGGCTGGCTTCTGGCAGATCGATGCGGGGGATAATGCGCGACTTCGGAACGAGGCCAGCTCCTTGTATGCTATAGAGGTAGAAAGTGGCATCTCCGTCCAATTGCTGGTCGAGGATGCCGGCGGCATCACCTCGGAAGAATTCCATGGGGCCGTGGTTGACCTCATGGTTGCAGGTGGTTTCTCCGTCAGCGAAAAGCGTCTGGAACCCCTGACCGTGGACGGCCACAAGCTGCTGCGGACCTGCCTTTTGTTAGAAGGGCCGGATGCACATATCGAGTATCATGCCGGGTCCGTCGTGGTGGGGGACAAGGCATACCAACTGAACTGCTTCGGCCCGGTTTCCAAGATGGAGTCCAAGGAGGATCTCGTCATCGAAGCGGTGGACGGATTCTCGTTTCCGGGGAAGAAGCTGCGGCCCTTGGAGAAGCGCGGCGGCCTGCATCGTGACGTGCGGATGGGATTCGAATTCCGGCTTCCGAGCGGCATGACTGCCAAGGTCAGCAAGCAGGATGTTTTGGCGAAGCTGGGTAGCACCGTGGAATTCAGCGGGAAGTCCTCGATGATGTCCCACATCGCTATCCAGGCCGGAGGTTCCGGTCAGGATGCGACGATCGCGAGCAACATGGTGAACGAGCTTTTCAAGCTGAACATGGACCGGGCGGATTCCGCAGGCTCCACGGAGAAGGCCGACACGATCGGGGGCTTGCCTGCCACCGTTCGCTCCGGGACCTCGGACGGGAATCACATGAAAATCGCCGTGTTCCGGCAGGGCGGGGTGCTCCACATGGGGGTATTCGCGGCACCTACCGAGCGCCAGGTGGATTCACTCTTCTCCGATTACAAGTCCAGCTTCACGCTGATCCCTTGACGGGGGTGGCGACTGTGCCATTTCGGGACGCGCCGGTCCGTCATCCGACAAGACCCGGTCATGTATCGTGGGGCAACCCATGAGCGTTCCCCGCGTCCGAGTCATCGATTCACACACCGAAGGCGAGCCCACCCGAGTGGTGGTCGAAGGGGTGCCGGATCTGGGCGGCGGGACGATGCGGGAGAAGGCAACGCGTTTCTCCGCGGAGCACGACTGGCTGCGCTCCGCCGTGTGCAATGAACCGCGCGGTCATGATGCGATGGTCGGTGCGCTTTTGTGCGAACCCGCCGAGCCGGACTGCTGCTGCGGGGTGATCTTTTTCAACAATGTCTCCACTCTGAACATGTGCATCCACGGCACGGTGGGCCTCGCCGCGACGCTGGTGCACATGGGAAGGATCGGGGTGGGGGATCATCGCATCGATACCCCGGTCGGTGTGGTCGTCGCGAGTGTGCATGAAGATCTCTCGGTGACCGTGGCGAATGTCCCGAGCTACCGGAAGGCGGCCGATGTGCCGGTGGAGGTGCCCGGTTGGGGCGTGGTGCGCGGCGACATCGCCTGGGGTGGGAACTGGTTTTTCCTCATCGATGGCCAAGGGCCTGCGGTCGAGTTCGCGAATCTCGATGCCCTCACGAATTTCACCTGGTCCGTCCGCCGGGCGCTGGAACTCGGCGGCATCACGGGCGATCATGGCATGGTCATCGACCACATCGAGAGCTTCGGCCCGCCGACGGATCCGGTCACGTCGGACAGCCGGAACTTCGTCCTCTGCCCGGGCAAGGCCTATGACCGCTCGCCCTGCGGCACCGGTACCAGCGCGAAGCTGGCCTGCCTTCACGCCGCGGGCAAGCTGCAGCCTGGCGTGATCTGGCGGCAGGCCGGCATCCTCGACACCGTCTTCACCGGCACCGTGGAGGAACTGTCCGATGGGAAAGTCCTGCCCCGCGTGACCGGCCGTGCATGGATCACCGGCGAGTCCGTTTACCACTTCGATCCCGCCGATCCATTCCGCAACGGCATCCCCTCTTCTCTCTAATAAAAAACACAGCACCGCATCGACATGAGCATCACCTGGAAGGGCGTCATGCCCGCCACCCTCACGCAGTTCAACGCCGACTACACCATCGATCACTCTCTCATGGCGGAGCATGGCAAGTGGCTCGTCGAGAACGGCTGCACCGCCATCGTCGCCCACGGTTCGCTCGGTGAAGGTGCCACGCTTTCCTTCGAGGAGAAGATCGCGCTTCAAAAGATGTACGTGGAGGCGCTGCCTGACACGCCGATCATCCCGGGTGTCGCCTCGCTTTCCACGAAGGAGGCCGTCGATATCGCGAAGGCGGCGAAGGACAACGGATGCCGCGGGCTCATGGTCCTGCCACCGTATCTCTATGCGTCCGACTGGCGCGAGATGAAGGCCCACATGAAGGCCGTGATCTCGGCCACGGACCTGCCGTGCATCATCTACAACAATCCGGTCGCGTACAAGACCGACTTCACGCCGAAGCACATCAAGGAACTCGCCGACGAGCTGCCGAACGTGGAGTCCGTGAAGGAATCCTCCACGGATGCCCGCCGCATCGCCGGCATCCGCGAGGTCTGCGGCGACCGGCTTGCGCTCGGCGTGGGCGTCGATGACTGCGCGCTGGAAAGTGCCGCGATGGGAGCAAGCTTCTGGATCACCGGTGTGGGCGGCGCCTTCCCGAAGCACAATGTAAAGCTCTGGGAACTCGGCACCACGGGCCGCATCGAGGAAGCGATGCCGATCTACACGTGGATGCTGGAGATGCTGCGGATGGATACCGTGGTGAAATTCGTGCAGCTCATCAAGCTGCAGCAGAATCTCGCGAGCGGCGGGAAATTCGGAAACAACCGCGTGCGTGCGCCGCGTCTGGAGCTGGAAGGCAAGGAGCTGGCCGAGGCGACCGCAATCATCGAAAAGGCCATCGCCACCGCGCCGGTCGTCTGACCGGAGACGCGGGACTTGAGGAAAGGAAATCCGCGACTAGCGGTTAGGCTTCCCGTTTCCGGTCCGTCGTCTTCACTTCACTTGCTTTCATCATGACCACCCAGCTTCTCGGCACTTCCTTCATCGGCTACTCCCGCGGCATCGGCAGCGACGTCTGCGGCCATGCGATCCATCCCGCGAGTGGTGGAAAACTGGAGCCCGCCTACATCGGCGCGACTCCCGATGAAGTGAACGATGCCGTTGAGTTGGCGAGGCAGGCATTCCCCGTTTACTCGGTCCTTCCGGGTCAGCAGCGCGCGGCATTCCTGCGTGCGATTGCCGGGGAGATCGAGAAGATCGCCGAGGACATCGCGCTGCGCGGGCCACAGGAAACCGGCTTGCCGGAAGCCCGCCTGCGTGGCGAGACCGGGCGGACCACGGGACAGCTCAGGATGTTCGCCGCGTTGATCGAGGAAGGCTCGTGGGTCGATGCCCGCATCGAGCACGCCCAGCCGGATCGCCAGCCGGTGCCAAAGCCTGACCTGCGCTCCATGCAGCGCGCACTCGGACCGGTCGCCGTTTTCTGCGCGAGCAATTTCCCGCTGGCCTTCTCGGTGGCCGGTGGTGACACCGCCGCGGCGCTCGCTGCCGGTTGCCCGGTGGTCGTCATTGCGCATGAGTCCCACCCGGGCACGGCGGAGTTGATCGGCGGTGCCATCACGCGCGCCGCCCTCGCAACGAATATGCCGGAGGGCGTTTTTTCGCTGCTCTATGGCGGCGGTCGCACGGTGGGCATCAGCGTGGTGCAGCACCCGGTGATCCAGGCGGTGGGCTTCACGGGATCTCGCAGCGGGGGCACGGCCCTGATGGCCGCGGCGGCCAATCGCGAACAGCCGATCCCGGTCTATGCCGAGATGAGTTCCGTCAATCCGGTGGTCATCCTGCCGGGAGCCTTGGACAAAGGAGAGGCCGCATTGGCCGATGCTTTCTTCGGCTCGCTCACCCTGGGTGTGGGCCAGTTTTGCACGAATCCTGGCCTCGTCTTCCTTCCCGAAGGAAAGGGCTTCGGCTTCATCGAAAGGCTCCGCGAACTCGTCGGCGCATCGACGCCGGGCACGATGCTGAATCCAGGCATCAGCCGGGCCTATGCGGAGACCGTGGAAGCGGTGGCCTCAACCGAGGGCGTCCAGACCATCGCGCGCTCGAGTGGCGCGGAGGGGCAGGGGGCCGCGGCCATTTTCAGCGTGTCGCTGCGCCGTTTCCTCGAGGCGGACCTGCTGCGCGGAGAGATGTTCGGTCCGGCCACCTTGATCGTGAGGGGCTCGCTGGAGGAGATCGAAGCCGCTATTCCCGAGCTGGAAGGCCAGCTCACGGCGACCATTCATGCGACGACGGAGGAACTCGCCGCACATGCGTCCTTGGTTTCGGCGCTGGAGTCGCGGGCGGGTCGCCTGATCTTCAATGGCTTCCCCACCGGGGTGGAAGTCTGCCACAGCATGGTCCATGGCGGGCCATTCCCCGCGACCTCCGATGGTCGTAGTACTTCAGTCGGCACCATGGCGATCCATCGCTTCGCGCGCGCGGTGGCCTGGCAGGGATTTCCGGATGCCTGTCTTCCTGCCGAGTTGCAGGAGGAGAATCCGCTCGGGATCCGCCGCATGATCGACGGTCAATTCGTCTGACCCTCCCCGATTGGGTATGGCGTTTTCGCGCCCCTGCTATTGCCAGCCCGGAATGAGCAGGCACCATGTCCGCACGATGAAAGCTCAGGTCCTCGCAATCCTCGCCCTGCTCCCGTCGCTCCACGCCGCGGATCATCCATGGGTGTCGCTCTTCAATGGCAAGGACCTGAGTGGCTGGACGCCGAAGGTGTCCGGGCACCCGCTCGGTGCGAACCCTCACGATACCTTCCGCATCGAGGACGGCATCCTGAAGGTGAGCTACGACAGGTACGGCAAGTTCGACAACCAGTACGGCCACCTCTACTCAAACCTCGCGTATTCCCGCTACATCCTGCGCATGGAGTATCGCTTCGAGGGCAAGATGATGGCCGATGCCCCGAGCTACGTGAACCTCAACAGCGGCGTGATGATCCACTCCCAGACGCCGCAGAGCATGGGGCAGGATCAGCATTTCCCCGTCAGCATGGAGTTCCAATTCCTCGCCGATGAAGGGAAGGGCAAGCGCTCCACCGGCAATGTCTGCACGCCGGGCACGCATCTGGAGCTAAAGGGAGAGAAGGTCACGCAGCACATCGTCGAGTCCACGGCGCCCACATTTCCCGCCGACGAGTGGGTGAAGATCGAGGTCGAAGTCCGCGGCAACGACGAGGTCATCCACCGGGTGAATGGCCAGGAAGTCCTGCGCTACCAGAAGCCTCAACTGGATCCCGCCTGCCGGATCGCCCCGGTGGAACCGCTGGTGAAGGCGGGAGCCCCGATCATGCTCTCCTACGGCCACATCGCGCTCCAGGCCGAAGGGCAAGGCGTGTGGTTCCGGAACATCGAGCTGAAGTCGCTGGAGGATTGAGTTCCCCGCTTACTTCGACTTTTCCTGCAGCCACTTAAGGCTCGCTGCCTTGCACTTTTCGCAGAAGGCACCGGTCTCGCGGTCCACGGTTGCGATGCTCGCCTCGGCGTCCTGCATCACGCAGCCGAGGTCGTCGCAGTGCTGCAGGCCGGTGACGTGGCCGACTTCGTGGATGGCCACTTTCCGCAGGCGTTCGCGGAGCTTCGCCTCATCCGCTCCGCGGGCCCCGAGGCGGAAGGTGGAGACGATGCACGCCCGACCGTCGATCTCCCCGAGGCCGAAGATGCCCCAGTCGTAATGCTCGTCCTTCGTCGTGGAGATGTCCTTCTCCGTGATGCCGATCACCACCGGGTGCTCCGCCTTCGTGATGTCGCGGAGATGTTCCAGCAGCGTGTCCGCCCGGTAGCGACCGCGCGGTGCATACAATGCCGACTTGGGAAGAGGGCGATTTTCCAAGAGGACAACGGTGACGCCGAAGGCCTTCTCCAATCCCTGCTTCACCACTGCCAATCGCTCCGCCTTCACGCCACCCAGCGGCTGCACCGCGATCGTCGCAGGCTTTTCCGCCGCGGTCGCTCCGAGGGTGACGGTGGCGAGCGAGGCCCAGAGGAAGAAACGTCGCTTCATCATGATCCCCATCTAGCGGGCTTGCCGGATGAATTCAAGTCCCCGCGTCAGCCGTCGCTCTGGGGAGTTCGGCCTTCGGCGCTCCGGACTTGATGATCTTCACGGGCGTCCCGACCTTCGCGACCTTATAGAGCTTCGGCACGAAGTCCCTGGGCAGGCGGATGCAGCCATGGGACGCCGCCACGCCGGGCTGGCGGATCTCGCCGGCATGCATGCCGATGCCGGACCAAGTGAGCCGCATCCAGTGGTTCATCGGCGCGGGATGATAGGTGTGGCCTTCCGGGACGGGAGTGGTCGGCTGCGCGTCGCCGTTGCTCACGTTGCCCTCGGGATCGGTGATCCATCCGTAGAGATTGGAGTGCTTCAGCTCCATCATCTCGCTGACCTTGTAGTTCCCGGGCGAGGTGGACTTTCCTTCCTTGCCGGTGGAGACGAAGGACCAGCCGATGGTGCGGCCGGCGCGCTTGTAGGTGGCGATCTGAGAGGAGAGATCGATTTCCACGGAGACGTCGCCCGGGCCCTTGTCGTCGTCCCACTCATACATCACGTAGGAGGCCTTTGGCGGCGGGCCGCTCCGGAAGAGGGAGCAGGAAGGGAGGAGTAGGAGGGCGGGGAGAAAGACGAGGAGGCGCATGACGGATGAACGCTTGCGGGGAGATCACCCGATGTCCGGCAGTGCGGCCAGCCTTTTTCACCAGCGCGAGATCATGGCGAAGAAGAGACTGAAGAGAAACGAGATGCCTAGATACCACGCGCAGATCCTGATGGTGACATTCCGTCTTGTCCCGCAGACCTTGTCGACGAGGAGATACAGGGCCGCGATCTCGATCACGAAAGTGAAAGGTCCGAGGATGCCGCCAAGCAGGAGCCTCACGAGAAAGCTGACGATCAGCATCCCGATCACCACGATCCATGTTTCAGTCAGGCTCCGCGAAGAACTCGTGGAACCCGTGAAGAGAGTGATGAGAAACCACAGGATGCCCACCTGGAGAAAGAGGCCGATCACATTCATGCGCGGCAGGAAACTGCTCTCCCGAATCTCAACTGAAAATCCCGAAATGGAGATATGTCATTGAAGTGGCTGAGAATTCTTTCTTCGGACATCGGAGGTCGTCCGTCCCTGATGCTGGCAAGCTTTTGCAGAGGCGGAGGTTTCCCACTTGGCAAGGATGCGCCTGCTGGCTTCAACTCTGCGCATCATGGATGGACCGGCGGTCGATATAGAATACCTGCGCAAGCGCTACGGTGGCTTCGAAGCCCTCGCAGGCGTCGCCTTGCAAGTCCCGCGTGGCAGTGTCTTCGGCCTGTTGGGGCCGAATGGCGCGGGGAAGAGCACGCTGGTGAAGTCCCTGCTGACCATCGTCCGCCCCAGCGAGTGCCGAGGCAGCATGTTGGGGCAGCCCATAGGGCATCGCAAAACCCTGTCGCGCGTCGGCTACCTGCCGGAGCATGCACGCTTTCCGGAATACCTCACCGGGCGCGAGGTCATTGGCTACTCGGCCGGGCTGGCAGGTGTGCCCCGCGGCACGACTCGCGAGCGCACCGCGAGGCTGCTGGAGCGCGTGGGTATGGCGGAGTGGGGGGACAAGAAGCTGGGCACCTATTCGAAAGGCATGCGCCAGCGCGTGGGGCTGGCACAGGCGCTGGTGAATGAGCCGGACATCGTTTTCCTCGACGAACCCACGGACGGTGTGGACCCCGGCGGACGCATCGAGATCCGCAAGATGATTGAGGGCATGCGCGACGAAGGCCGGACGGTATTCGTGAACAGCCACCTTCTCGCCGAGGTGGAGCAGGTGGCCGACCATGTCGCCATTCTCGCGAACGGGCGCGTGATCGAGACCGGCACGGTGGCGGAGCTCACCCGCCGCGGACGCCGCTACGAGGTTCGGACGATGGGCCCCGTCCCGCCGACGATCCGTGCGGGGCTGGAGCGCGAAGGGCTGGAGGTGAAAGGGGATCTCATCATTCTCGATGCCGACGATGCCACGCCTGTGCAGCCGGTCATCGACCTCCTCCGCGGTGCCGGGGTGCCGATCCGCGAGATCCGTGAGGCGAAGTTCTCACTGGAGGACATCTTCCTTCAGGTCGTGCAGGGCAGAAAGGAGGCGGCATGAGATCGGCCCTCGCGATTCTCTGGGATTCCTTCCAGCTCCTCCGGGCGCGCCGCCTTTTCTGGGTGGCGCTCGCCATCTCCATGATGGTCGCCCTGATCTACGCTTCCATCGGCTTCAATGAAAAGGGCATGTCGGTCATGTTCGGATGGAAGCAGTTCGACAATGAAATACTCCAGGCAGGCAAGCCGGAGGCTGCAGCATTTTATACGATGCTCTTCACGGACATCATTGCGCGCTTCTGGCTCGCGTGGTTTGCGATCGGGCTGGCGCTGATCTCGACGGCTAACATCTTCCCGGAATTCCTCGCGGAAGGCTCGATCGGGCACTCGATCTCCAAGCCACCGGGACGCTTCCGCTTGTTCCTGCTGAAGTATCTGGGCGGCCTCCTTTTCGTCGCCCTCCAGGTGGGCCTGTTCACGCTGGTGGTCTTCCTTTCCATTGGCCTGCGCGTCGGTGAGTGGAATTTCACGCTCTTCTGGGCCGTGCCCGTGGTGACGTTCGTTTTCAGCCTCGTCTATGCGGTGGCGGTGTGGGTGGGTGTCTGGACGAAGTCCACGCTCGCAGCACTCTTGGCAGCAGGAGTGGTGTGGGGTGTCAGCCTGTTGGCTCAGTGGACAGAGAGCGCCCTTTACAAAGCTGCCTACCTCTTCCCCGAGGCTGGCGTGAAGGTGGACTTCCAGACCGGAGAGACCAGCCAAGGCAGAGAGCTGGAAAAGGATGACGGGATGATGGCCGCGCATCGCACGGCCAAGGCGGTGACGGCACCCCTGCCGAAGACCCGCGACTGCACGCTGTATCTCAAGCGTCTGATCCGCTTCCCCGAACGCGATTCACTTCTCTCCGGGGTGAGCTTTGACATGCTGCTCAGCGGACAGATCCCCGATCCCCAAACAGCCTCGGCCGTACGCCGCATGGAAGATCGTCATTCCGCGTGGTATGTCTTTGGAACGTCGGCAGCGTTTGAACTCGTGATCCTCGGCCTCGCGGGATGGATCTTCGCAAGACGGGATTATTGAGAATCCCCGATCTGCCGCTTGCCCTCCGACCGATTCCGGGCGCTGGAACCGTGACCGAAAATCCCTACCAGACCCCGACGGGGAATGAGGTGTCCGGGCCGTTGCCTCCGGACATGCGGGCGGTCCGCGCGAGGCACATCCAGCACGAGGCATCCGTGAAGGCCATGGGCATCCTCTGCGTCTTGGGCGGGGTGATGCTGCTGGGTTCGTTCGCCTTCGTCTGCATCGAGGTGATCGCGGCGAATTATCTTCCGGAGCCGACCGCGACGGGCCTGCTGTTTGCGTTCGGCCTCGGGACGCTCAAGCTCATCTCCGGCATCGGCCTCGGGCAATTGCAGGGGTGGTCCCGCATCACCGCGAGCTTCGTGGTGGTGGTGTCGATGTTTGCCGTCCCCATCGGCACCGCCTTCGGGATCTACCTCTTGTATCTCCTTTTCAGTCCGCGGGGCGGCCGGGTTTTCACGGCGGGATATCGGGAGATTGTGGCCCGCACGCCGGACATGCATTACCGTACGCCGCGATGGTTCTGGATCGCCATCGCGGTGATGGTGGTGCTGCTCGCAGCGCTTCTGATTTTCTTCCTCGTCGCTACTCCGGGGTAGTAGTTGGCGCGGCCAGCATTTCCAGCACTCGCCCCGCGGCGATCATGCCGAAGACCGCGGTGATGTGCGTGGCGGTGCCGTAGCCCGCGTCGCAGCGCAGACCGCTTGGCAGGTCTTCGGGGCGCTCGTGGCTCACTCCGCCTTCGCAGGTCGGGAAGAGCGGCGGCTCC
This sequence comes from Luteolibacter flavescens, assembly GCF_025950085.1. Taxonomy (NCBI): domain Bacteria; kingdom Pseudomonadati; phylum Verrucomicrobiota; class Verrucomicrobiia; order Verrucomicrobiales; family Verrucomicrobiaceae; genus Neoluteolibacter; species Neoluteolibacter flavescens. The sequence goes on along the minus strand of NZ_JAPDDS010000001.1, from coordinate 698,385 downwards.
TCGGAATAGACGGCCTCGATCCTGAATTTCCGCACCTTCTCGCCGGGCCGGGCCTTGGGAAAGCCGTGCTCGTCCCGGAGGCGCTTCCGCACCGTCATCAGCAGCGCGTCATCCCGCGTCCGGGCGAGATCGGCCACGCGGATCTGCGAGGGATCACGACGACCACCGGCACCGCCACAGGCTATGACCGGCACCTGACGATCCCTGCATTTCGCGAGCAGCACGCATTTCGCGCGCACCGCATCGATCGCATCGATCACCGCATCAAATCCCTCGTTCAGGAAGTCATCCACATTGCGGTCGGAGAGGAATTCATGGCGCTCGGTCACCTCGATCTCCGGTTGGATGGCCCGCAGTCGCAGAGCCATCACGCCCACCTTCGGCTTCCCGTAGGTGCCGTCCAGCGCGTGGATCTGGCGGTTCGTATTCGTGACGCACAGGTCATCGGCATCGATCAGGGTGATCTTGCCGATGCCGGAGCGCGCCAGGCACTCCGCGGCCCAGCACCCGACGCCGCCGATGCCCACCACCGCGACGTGGGCGTGGCGGAATTTCTCAAGCCCGGCAGTGCCGTAGAGGCGGCCGATGCCGGAGAAGCGGTCGAGATAGGCGTCGCTCATGCCGGCGTCCTAGCCGCACCGGAGGACCGGTGCAAATGCCGAGTGAGGAAGAACGCGGTGTCACATTTTCCTGAAATCGCTCCGAATATCTTTCCCGCCCCCGGAGTCCTACTCGCGATGAACTCCTTGCGTTCAATAGTCGGGGCCGTCTTCCTCACGGCCGGAGTGTGTTTCGCGGGCGAACCCACTCACAACCTCTCCAAGGAATCCGCGGTCAAGCTGATCAACCTCCTCATCGAAGACCATCAGGAACGGATCCAGATCGTCATGATCTCCGAGGGATCAAAGGTCACCCGGGGCCTGGAGGAAAAGAACGTCCGCCGGGTAATGGCGATCCACCCGGTGCCGGAGGAAGGCCGGCGGGTCCGCCGCGTGCAGACCTACGACTTCCATTGGAACGACGAATACGGCTGGCACTGCTGGGAGAAGCGCGAGGAGCGCGGCGTGGACGTCGTCTATATCTACAGCGAGCTTCAGGGGGAGGTGGTGGTGAAGTAGCAAGTGGGTCAGCAGCCGGACTCGGGAATAGTTTGCCGGGCGGCAGTGCATCCGATAGTGCAACTTCATGCACCATCGCCGACCTGTTTTTCGTTTTAGGAGGGCGGCCCATCTTTCCATGAAAGTTCCGCTTCTGCTCCTTGCCCTTGTTGTCGCCCCCATTCCGGTTCGTGCCGGGGACGTCAAAAAGGCGACCTTGCCGGGCTTCAGATACGAGGAGATCCATTCCGGCAATGGCATGACGGCGATCGATTTCGATGCCGCCGGCAGGATGTTTGTCTGCGAGAAACAGGGGAGGATCCTGCTTTTCGAGCCAAGGGAGAAGGGACGATACGCCAAACCGTCGGTCTTTGCCGACTTCCGCGACCAAGTGAATCCGGAAGGCGAGAGCGGCCTGCTGGGTATTGCGCTCGATCCTGGCTTCGCAAAGAACCGCCGTCTCTACGTTTTCTACACGGCGGATGATGAGCAGAGGCTGGTCCGGCTCACTGCGGACAAGGATTTCAAGGCCGCGGTTCCCGGCCAGGAGGTGGTTCTGCTGGATGGCCTGCCCCGGCAATTCACCAATCACAAGGCGGGTGACATCCACTTCCATCCCGCCGATCCCCGGGCGATTTATCTGGTGCTCGGGGACGATACGAAGCGCGAGTTCGCACCGGACTTGGAGCGCTATCATGGGAAGCTGCTGCGCCTCGACAGTTCCAATGGCAAAGGCCTGCGTGACAATCCCTTCTTCGACGGGGACGTGAACTCGATCCGCTCCCGGGTGTGGGCAAAGGGTTTCCGGAATCCCTACCGCTTCGTCTTCGTGCCCGGCAAGTCGCCGGACGCGGTCTATGTCTCGGAAAATGGAGATGGCACGGACCGCATCGCCCGCGTCGAGCGTGGCGCGGATGCCGGATGGGGGCGGCACGGGGACAAGGGACTCATCAATCCCGAGGACAAGCGCACCAGCGTGCTCTACACCACCAAGCCCTGCCTGACCTCCATCGCCGTTGCTCCCAAGGGGCCGTTCGCCCCTAGCGGTCCGGTGCTTTACGCGCAGAACTGGTTCACCAAGGACCTGATGCGCTGGAAGCTGGCGGGGAAAGGCCTCTCGGAAATGGCCGCCATCCCGGCAGACAATGCCCGTCCCTTTCTAGCAGATCATGCCACCGTCCACGCCACATTCGGCCCGGATGGCGCGCTTTATCTCACGCAGACCTACTATTCCGAGTCGAAAGGGAACAATCACAAGCTCAGCCGGATCGTCCCCGATGTTTCAGGTGGCGAGTGATGCAATGTCGCGCCGAGCTGCGGCAGCCGATCTCCGATGACCGGCAGCCGCGGAAGTCTCACACGAAGCTGAAAGCTTATTGAGCCGAACCGTATGCTTCGAGCTCGGTCAGGAAGCCGTGGTGCTCGCTGTATTGGTCCTGCTTGTCGTGATGATCGGCAAAGGTCGCGCGGACGAAGCGCACCGGGCGCTTGTCAAAGCGGAGCTCGGTGACGGCGCGGGTCTTCCCTGCGAACTCGTGCTTGCCGACTTCCTGGAATTCCTTGCCGTCCGAGCTCACGGACATGACGACTGTTTTGGTGGCACCGAAGTCCGGCACGCCGAAGCGCACTGCCTGGATGTCCCGGGCGTGGCCGAGATCAAGCGTCACATGCTTGGGGAATTCCGGAGCGTTTCCGGTAGCGAAGCAAGATCCGGCACCGCCTTCCCAATTCCCGTCGGTCAGGCCGGCATTCCAGCCGCTCTTGTTCGGGTCGCTGGAGGTGAATGATTTCTGGAAGGCGACATTGCGGCCGAGCACCGGATCGTCCGGCCAGTGGGTGTGGAAGGAGGCGGCAGGCAGGCCTTCCTTGTTCATCAGGTTTGGCTCGGCCTTCTGATACCATCCGTAGCGGGCCATCACCGGTTGGGCGATCTTGTCCGACTTGAGAATGATCTCACCACCCGCGATCTCCGCGGTGGCGGGCTGGAAGTTCCAGTCCGGTCCGGCGACCTCGAAGTGATTCGGTGCCTGCCCGTCGCGCGTGGCAAGGCCGCTTTCCGCGTAATGGTATTGGATGCGGATGGCATTTCCCTCGGCCTTGAAGCCTTGGAAAATCGGTCCGGATTTCACCACGCCCGCCTTTCCGTAGGTGTCTGCCATGGCCCACAGGGCGAGGCGGCGGCCGACCTCGGATTTGTTCCGCGGGTGGATGTCGCCGGGATTGCCGATGTCCATGGTGACGGCCATACCGGTGCGCGGGATTTTCAGTGCGTCACGCTGGGCGGCCCAGATGCCTTGCAGGGCACCTTCACGCTCGTCGCCGTAATTGTAGGGGGCGAGCTGGACGTAGAGGAAAGGGGCCTCCGGCGCGGCAAATTGCTTGCGCCAGCCCTGGATGAGCGCCTGCATCTTCAGCGTGTAGAGCATGCCCTCGCCGACATTCGACTCGCCCTGATACCAGAGGAAGCCTCGCACGCCGTAGGGGACCACGGGGTGAATCATCGCCTGATAGGTGCCCAGCGCCTGGCCGTGGCCCACTGGCAGCACCGGCGGCGCGGCTGGCTGGCCCGGCAGGGGCTGGTGCGCCTGCAGGGCGCGCTCCGCGGCATCCACCCATCCGCGCGTCGCGGCCAGATGGCGGCGCATCAGCTCGTCATACTTCGGGGTGCCCGGAGTGCGGGATTCGCGGAATTCCCGCATCTCGCGCAGATCGTCGATGCCCTCGAATCCCTCGTCAGCCAGCCAAGGCTCGATCCGCGAGCCGCCCCACGACGAGTGGATCATGCCGACGGGAATGCCGAGTTCCTCGGTGAGCTTCCGTCCGAAGAAATAGGCCACGGCGGAGAAGGGCATCGCCGTCTCGGGCGTGGCGTGGCTCCACTGGCCCTCGAAATCGTCGAGCCGGTAGGGCGAGAGCTTCTTCGGCACCGTGATGATGCGGAGCATGGGGATAGGCCCGGTCTTCGCTGCGTCCTGATCTTCCTGGCGGGAAGCTCCGATGCTCCATTCCATGTTCGATTGGCCGGAGGCGAGCCATACCTCCCCGACCAGCACGTCCTTCACTTCCACGCGATGGCCGTTTTCCTCGGCGGCTTCAAGGGCGCGGCCCTCGGCGGAGGCGGGCATCGCGTCCAGATCGATGCGCCATTTCCCGTCGCCTGCGGCCTGGGTGGCCTTTTCCTGCCCGGCGAACTTCACGATGACCTTCTTGCCCGGTTCGGCGGTGCCCCACACGGGCACGGCGCGGTCGCGCTGGAGCACGGCTCCATCGGTGAAGATCCGCGGCAGCCGCACTTCGGCGGCAGCCGGCAGAGCGGCTAGGGTGAGGGCCAGGGACAAGAATCGGCTCGCGAACGTCATGTTGGGAGGGATTACGGAGGGACCGCGGGGATTCTACCAGTGCGGAATTGCTGCGATGTCGCCGCACGGTGCGCAGGCAGTCCGCGGGAAAGGGAGTAAAAGCGACGGAATTTGGCACGGATGGAGCAGGGATATCCGCGCGGAGATGTAAGCTGTTGATAAGTAGAAAGTCCTCCCTTGCTGTGAAAAGGGGCGAACCACATAGTCCGCCCACGGGACCACCCGCTCACCCTCACCCCACCCGATGCGCAGCCCTTCCCTGGCGGCCTCCCTGATCCTCGGAGTGCTGGCGATTTCCTTTTTCTGGAAAGCTCGCCTGCCCGAGATGACATCGGAGGCAGGAGCAGTGGGTCCTTTTCCGGGGAGCCAGACAGAGATGCATCCGGAAGATGTCTTGGGCCGGAATCGCATCACTCACCTGCGGGCCGGACGGGCAGGCAGATCGGTCCGGCTTCCGGACGATGTCCTCGATCGCTCGGTCGATGGCACGGGTTTCCAACTCGATCTCCCGGACGGGCAGTCAGCGATGGGGAAGATCGACATGATCCGGCGGGATGCCACCGGGGTCTCGCTGGTTCAGGGAGAACTGGCATCTCCATCCGCGGGACGCTTCTTCTTCCAGAGGACTCATCAGGAAGGCGTCGCGGGTAGTCTCGTCGGGCACGTCTATTTCGACAACTCTCCGGTAGGTTGGAAGGTCGAGCCGGTGAGGGCGAGAGGGGAGCCCATGTTGGCCGAGGTCTTGAAGGACCGCATCCTTTGCGTGGACTATGCCGTGCCACCCGTCGCCGTGCGGGAGGAGGCTCCACAGGATCATCCCGAGGACATTCCGATTCCACCCTATCAGGCCGTCATTCCTCTCCAGAGCCTTCCGGGTGCGACGGGGGTCATCTACCTCGATTTCGATGGCGAGGCGGGGCCGTTCACGGGGTGGGGGAATTTCGATGCAGCGCCTGCTGCCGCCACTAACGCCCAGATCCACGATGTCTGGAAACGCGTATCGGAGGACTTCCTGAGCTTCACTCTCAACGTCACCACGGACCGCGCGGTCTTTGACGCGGCACCGGAAGGCAGCCGTCAGCACGTGGTGATCTCGCCGACGAAAAACGCGGCACCCACGGCGGGAGGCGTGGCATTTGTCGGCTCCTACAATTGGCCGGGAGATACGGTTTGCTGGGCCTTTTACAGCACGGGCAAGACCGCTGCCGAAGCGATCTCCCACGAGGTGGGGCATACGCTCGGTCTCAGGCACGATGGCCGGATTTCGCCTGCGGAAGATTACTCCCAGGGGCATGGCGACGGTGCGGTGAGCTGGGCGCCCATCATGGGTGTGGGATACTACAGGAACCTCAGCCAGTGGTCGAAAGGCGAATACAGCAGCGCCAACAACACCGAGGATGACCTGGCGATCATCGCCACCACGAACAACAACGTGGCGTATCGTGACGATGATGCCGGTGACTCCCTCGCCACCGCGCGTCATCTGGAGATCGCGGCGGATGACAGCGTGAAGGGGGAGGGGATCATCGGGCGAACGGGCGATGTGGATGCCTTTCGCTTCGTCACCTCGGGCGGGGCGGTGGTGCTCGATCTCAGCCCGGCATCGGCGAGTCCGAATCTCGACATTCATGCCGAACTGGTGGAGGCAAGTACGGAGACCATCGTAGCAACGTCGAATCCCGATCTCGCGATCACTGCCACGACCACCGGGACGCTTCCGGCCGGGGAATACCTGCTGAGAGTCCGTGGCACTGGGCGGGGCGATCCGCTTGTGGATGGCTACACGGATTACGGCTCGCTCGGGACTTACCTGATCAGCGGGAGCATTGAAGGCGGCACGAAACCGGATCGCTTCACGCTCGCGGAGAACCGGCCCGCTGGAGCACTGGTCGGATCGGTGGCTGCGAGGCTGGATCACGGCTTGTCCATGTTGCTGTGGAGCATCACGGGCGGCAATGAAGACGGCGCTTTCTTCATGGATCCGGTGACTGGCGATCTCTTTGCCTCGGGCCCGTTTGACTATGAGGCCTTGTCGTCACGCTGGGACGGTCCCGCGGAGATCGGTTTGTTCGTGACCATCTCCGACGTCCTGGACCCTTCCCTGAATGAAACTATCCGGGTGGTGGTAACGGTCACCGATGTGAACGAGGAGCCGGTGATACCGGATGGAAGCCTGACCATGCTGGAGCGTACGCGGGTGGGCAGCTGGCTCGCCAAGGTGCAGGCTGACGATCCCGATCACTTCGACTTTCCCGTCTTCAGCATCGTCGGGGGGAATGATGATGGCTGGTTCGAGATTGATCCCGGCACCGGGGAGCTTCGCGTGGCGGCGCCCATCGAGGTGACTTCTGCCGTTACAGTCCCGCTGCTGGTGCGTGTGACCGACCAAGGTGTGCCGGCACTTTCCGCGACGGCCACGATCAATGTGACCGTCCTCGACATCGCCGATGAGTATCAGACGGGCAAGATCACCCGCACCTTCTTCGAGGGGATCGGCGGCACCGCTGTCAGCAATCTCACTGCGAGCCCGAGATTCCCGGATCAACCGGACAGCGAGGAATTGCTAAATGACTTCCGGGGTGGGGAGCATGGAGATAGCTACGGCAGCACGGTGTGCGGCTACGTCATCCCTCCGGAGACGGGAAGCTATCGCTTCTGGATCGCTGCGGACGATTCCGGGCAACTCCGGCTGAGCACGAATTCCAGCCCGGCAAATGTCACCGTCATCGCATCGGTCGCTTCACCCACGGACCCGAATACCTGGATCGACGACGGTCCCCAGCAGTCGGAGCCGGTCTTTCTGAATGCGGGTCAGGCTTATTACATCGAGGCCCGCCACAAGGACGGCGAGGGGAGGGACCACATCTCGGTGGCATGGTCCGGGCCGGGGATTCCGAAGCAGCTTCTCCGGGGGCTCTACCTCGCTCCCTACTATCAGAATTATCAGCCGCGGATCCGTGCGGCGTCTTTTCCTATCCAGCAGGACGCCTTTGCCGGGCAGCAGATCGGCAGGGTGGAAGTGACCGATGCGAATGCTCAGGATTCCCATGGCGGTTTCACTATCCTCTCGGGAAATGCGGCGGGGATCTTCGCCATCGACCCGGCCACCGGCGTGCTCCGGGTCGCGGTGGCGAACATGCTGAATCCCGGCATTCAACCGGTTCACAACCTGACCATCGGCGTCAGTGACAATGGCTCGCCCCTCCAATCCGGCACGGGGAACATCACGGTCGTGGTGCTTTCACCCGGGGAGTTCGTCACGACGAATGTCATGCAGCAGATGTGGTCCGGTATCCCGGGTGACGACCTGGCCTCGCTCACCTCCAGTCCGGACTACCCCTATCACCCAACCTCGATCCGCACGCTTTCGGGGCTTGATGCTGGGGTGAATTTCGCGGATGACTATGGGTCCCGTATCCGGGCTCTGGTCACGCCGCCCGTGAGTGGCAGCTACACCTTTTACCTGTCCTCGGACGAGCAGTCAGAGCTTCTGTTAGGCAGCGGCCCGGATGGAGGGGATGCGACGCGGATCGCGTCTGTCACAGGTTCCACGAGTCCCGGCGAGTGGGATAAGTTCCCCTCGCAGCAGTCTCATGCCGTGGAGTTGGTAGGGGGGCAGCAGTACTACATCGAAGCAATCCACAAGGAGGGCGCCGGTGCGGACCACCTGCAGGTCGGATGGACAGGCCCGGGCATCCCGTCCATCACGATCATCCCGGCCTCGGCGCTGGAGCCCTACGATCTGAATGAGACTCCCTATTTTCCGGAGGGTCCCGTGTCTTTCAGCGTGCCGGAAGGGAGTCCGGCGGGGACCGTGATCGGCGTGGTCCACGCCTTGGACCCGGAAGGCGAGGTGCCCCTCCATGCGATCACTTCAAGCCCGTCTCCAGGGGCTTTCTCCATCGATGCGCTGACCGGTGAGATCACGGTAGCTGACAGCGCCGCGATGAGCATGAGGCCGGGGCTGAATATCCTCACCGTATCGGCGCAGGACCGCGGCATCGGATCGACCTATCCACTGAAGACCGGCAGCGTTGCCGTGGAGATCACGGTCATCAGCAACAATCAGCCGCCTTCTTTTGAAGCCGACTTCTTCGAGATGTCGGCCACGGAAGATCAACCCTTCTCGGGTGCCATCGCGGCGTCCGATCCCGATGCTGCGGACCTGCTCACTTTTACAAAGGTCAGCGGCCCGGACTGGCTGTTGGTCGCCACGGATGGCTCGTTCTCCGGCACGCCAGACAATGACGATGTTGGGGTGAATGAGTTCGTCATCCGGGTGTCGGATCCGGAGGGCTTGTCGGATGAGGCGGTGCTCGTCATCACGGTGGAGAACGTCAATGACGCACCGGTTTTCGCGTCCCATCTCATCATAGCGGCCCGAGGCAAGGAGGGGGTCGCTTACACCACGCCGGACATCACCGGGAGCGCGGTTGATCCCGACAGGCTGGATGTGCCCTACTATTCGATCGTTTCCGGTCCGACATGGCTGGAGCTTTCCCCGGACGGGGTGTTTTCCGGAACCCCGCCCGTGGGCAGTTCCGGGATCAATGCTTTCACCATCCGCGCCACCGACGCGGCAGGCCTGTATGACGAGGCTACCATGACCGTCGAGGTGGTCGCGTCGCTCCCACTTCCTTGGGAGGAGATGTCGATCGGCAGCGTCTTGGCAGGAGAGGGGCTTGGCTTCGGGGATGCTTTCCTGCTCAGTGGCAGCGGGTCATTGGCATCGAGGAATGATGCACTCCATTTGGTATGGCAGCCCCTGAGTGGCGATGGCACTATCACCGCCCGTCTGGACTCCGTGGGGAATATTGGCTCCGAGGGTATCGCCGGCCTGATGATCCGCGACTCGCTCGCGTCAAACTCCCGCCATGTTTTCATCGGCGTGACCGGCGATGGCGGATACCGCTGGATCCGCCGCACCACGACCAATGGAAACACGTCCAACTCCCCGAGTGGCACCGGTGCTACTCCCGATGTCTGGCTTCGTCTGATCCGCAGGGACAATACCGTCACGGCCTTGAAGAGTGCTGACGGAGTGGAGTGGACCTCCGTCGGCAGTCTTTCCGCAGGGTTTCCCGTCACTTGCTATTTCGGCCTCGCCGTGGCGGGTGGAAGCACCGATGTTGAAAACACCGCGATCTTCAGCCACATTTCCCTCGAACCGTGATGCGCCTGACCCATAGCACCGCCGCAGTCCTCCTGCTGTTCATTTCCTCCTGCGAAAAGAAGGAGGAGGAGACGACCAGCAGCGATCCCGCCGCCCATTCCCGCATCTCCTCGAAGTCCAGTCGCACCGAGCGACGCGATCTGGGCTCGGCCCGGGAAGCGGAGGCGAAGACCGCACTACGCAAGGCGCTGGACGAGGCCGAGCTTGAAACGGACCCGGTTGCCCGTGAGAAGGCCCTCGCAAAAGTCGCTTGGGATGCCATCGAGATCGACCGTGCCATCGCGGAGAGGGCCTTCGCGGGTCTCACCCCGGGCGGTGAGGAATCCAAGCGCCTGATTGCGCACTTTGCCTCCAGCATCGCCGGTGATGATGCTGCAGCAGCGCTCGAATGGGCTCGCGGATTGCCCCAACCAGAGGAACGTGACGACGCCATCGGTCGCGTTGCCGTGGCCCTGACGACGACCGACCTGCAGCAGGCGCTGGCGTTGGTCGAAGAAGTGCCGGAGGGAGTTGTGCGGGATCGCACTCAGATTCTCATCGCACAGCGATGGTCCCAATCCTCGCCCCAGGCTGCTGCCGACTGGGTGAAAACCATGCCGGAAGGCCGGGCCCGGACCTCCGCGCTGAACAACATGGTCAACACTTGGATCAAGTCCAATCCCGCGGAACTTTCCTCCTGGGCATCGAAGCAGGCGGATTTCAAGCCGCAGGTTGCCGCCGCGGTTGCCTCATCGATGCGCCTGATCCTTGATCAGCCTACACGCGACAAGCAGCTCTCGGAACTGGGAAATTCGGAACTTCGGGCACTCGTCGACGAGGAGCTGAAAAAGAATCCGCCGCCCCAATTCCCGCCGCTCATCCCCGGCCAATAACGTCAGTTCACTCGCCTGCGAGCGGGAAGAAGATCCGGAAAACCGCCCCTTCACCCGGGGCGCTGATCAGGCTCACGCTGCCGCCTTCCTCGTCCACCAGACGCTTCACCATCGATAGTCCGAGGCCGGTGGATGCCTCGCCTGCCGTCGGGCGGGCGCTGAGGCGTGCGTAGCGGCTGAAGATCTTGGGCAGATCCTCTTCGGCAAATCCCGGCCCGGTGTCGGAAATTTCGAAGCCGCCTCCTTCGCCGTCCATCACCCAATCCAAGCGCACGGTCCCGCCGGTAGGCGTGAACTTGATCGCGTTGCTCAGGAGATTGTCGGCGACGCGCTCGATGACCCAATCCGCCGCGGCAAGCCGGACTACCGGAATATCATTCCGGTGCTCCAGCGTCAGACCTTTCCCGGCAGCTTGGGGGCGATGACGCTCGATCACCTGCGAAAGCACGCCATTCAAGTCCTGCCCGCGCTCGGACTGGCGACTGGGGCGCACGAGAGAATCCACCAGACGCGAAGCGTGGTCGCTGGATTCTCCCAGCGCCTCGACCAGCGGGTTTAGCTCGCGCGGCATCGTTCCGGCCCTTTCGCGCAGCAAATTCGTGGCCATCTTGATGCCGGCCAGCGGCGACTTGAGGTCATGAACCACGATCTCGAGCGCGTTTTTTTCCCGCTGGCGGGCGATGAGAAGCTCGATCTGCCCGGCAACCAGTGCGGTGAAGTCGCGGACGGACTCGATTTCTTCCTCCGTCCAATCGCGGGGCTTTGAGTCGATCACGCAAAAGGCTCCGAAGAGATGGTCATCCTCGCCCGCGAGCGGGAAACCGAGATAGGCGATGACCCCGAGATCGGCGATGGCTCCATTGTCCGCCACACGAGGATCGACTCGGGCATCCCGGATGATCAGTGGCCTGCCTTCATTCACGGCGTGCTGGCAGAAGGAATGGCTCAGCGGCGTTTCGCGATCCCGGTTGTAGGGATCGGACAAGCCGCATGCCCCGGCGAAGACCTGACGCTCGGAATCGACCAGCGAAACCAAGCACACAGGCACATTCAGGACGCGTGCGGCAAGCGTTGTGACCCTCTCGAATTCCGGCTGGGCGATGCCGTCGAGCAAGCCGCTGGCGCGCAATGCCTGAAGCCGCGATGCTTCGGAAACCTGCCGGTGGAAGGGAGTGGTCATTTGTGCAGCACCGGCGATAGCCGGTCCGCCCCATCCCTGCAAGACCGGCATTACAATAAGCGCCTCCACATTGTGTGCGAGGCTCTGAATTACGCCGAAGTTTGAAAAGTTGAGGCCGGACTCGCCCCCCGACGAGTCCGGCCTGTTTCGGGTGCGCACCACACCTCTTCCAGCCGGAAATAAGTTCACGCAGCGGCCGCCTTGTTGATGCCGTGCTTGAAAATGCCACCTACGGCGATGCTCGTGAGGACATCATCAGCTTCACTTTCCTCCTCCAAAGACTCGAGGAGAACGTGGGCGTCGGTATCGAAGTCCAGACACTCGGCGAACGCCTTTGCCACCCCGTAGGCGGCAATGCCGTAGTGCTCGATGCGGTTGAGAGAAGCGATCAGCACCGCATCCCGCACACTGCCGGGAGAGGCGTGATCCAGTCGCTTTCTGGTCTCGCGGATCATGCCGCGCATGGCTTCACATTGTTCGCCACCGGGATTGAGACCGTGTTGGCAGAAAAGCTCCCGCAATCTGATCCGTTGCTCGCGCGCTTGGCCGAGTTGGCCGCTGAGGGTCTTGCGGAGTTTTTCATCTGAGGCCCTGCGGACCAATTCGGGAAGGGCTGCGGCGAGTTGGGATTTTGCGCTGAAGAGATCTCGAAGTTGGTCGTAATAAAGCTGTTCCAAGTTCGTTGTCATAACTGTCAGGAGGTTACGGGTTAGAAACGTGCAGCCCATGTGCCTTTGTTGTAAGTCGCTGATATTAAATTATGATTTAAACGATGGCGGAACTTGCGGGTGCACCACGCAACCTTGGAATCCCCCCTCGCGTCGCAACTTGCACCAAATGCGCCCCATCGTCGGAATGCCGGATTTCTGCCTTCCGAAAGCGGGAATCCCGGCACCTTACTCTGGTTCATCCATGGAAACCCAAGTCCTGACGGAAGCTGAAGAGCGTGCGGTGATCTCGAAGGTCACCTGGCGGCTAATTCCGCTGCTCTTCACCTGCTACATCATCGCCTACATCGACCGCATCAATGTCGGCTTCGCGAAGCCCCACCTGGAGCCGGTCCTCGGAGTGGATCCGAAGATCTTCGGCGAAGTGTTCGGAACGGGGGCGGGATTGTTCTTCATCGGCTACTTCATCTTCGAGGTGCCCAGCAATTTGATCCTCCAGAAGGTCGGTGCCCGCCTGTGGATCGCGCGCATCATGATCGTCTGGGGCATCGTCTCCATGGGATTCATCTTCCTGAACGGGAAGACGATGTTCTACGTGATGCGCTTCCTGTTGGGTGCGGCGGAAGCGGGCTTCTTTCCGGGTGTCATCCTCTATCTCACCTTCTGGTTTCCCGCGCGGGAGCGGGCAAGAACGGTCGCGCTGTTTGCCCTAGGCGGAGTCGCCGCCGGGGTGATTGGGTCTCCGATTTCCGGTGCCTTGCTGGAGATGGATGGCTTCCTCGGGTTTGCGGGATGGCGGTGGATGTTCTTCATCGAGGCGCTTCCTGCCATCTTGTTAGGCATCGTCGTCCTGCTGGTATTGCCAAACCGACCATCCGAGGCGCGGTGGCTGACACCACGCGAAAAGGACTGGCTGCAAACGAAGATCGCGAACGAAGCACGTGGGGTTCCGGGGGTGAAGCACCGGCTTTCGGATGCTTTCCGCGACCCGCGCGTATGGCTTCTCTGCCTGCTCTACTTTCTGGTGAATGTCGCTGGCTACGGCTACGAGTTCTGGCTGCCCACGATCGTCCGTGGTCTCACGGGGGAAGGGGAGCAGCAGAACAACTTCATCGTCGGCCTCATCAACATGGTGCCCTATCTCGTGGCCGGGGCCGCCATGATCCTGGCGGGGAAGCACTCGGACCGCACGGGAGAGCGGCGCTTCCACGTGGCAGTAGCCGCCGCCATCGCCGCAGGCGGCGCGACGCTGGCTGCCTTCGCTGGAAATCCATGGCTGGCGATGCTCGGACTTGTGATCCTTCTGGCCGGACAAAAGGCCACGCTGGGGCCATTCTGGGCGCTCGGGACCGCTGCCCTCAGCGGCACGGCGGCGGCGGGTGGCATCGCCTTGATCAATTCGGTGGGCAACTTGGGCGGCTACTTCGGACCACGGATCGTGGGCATGATCAAGGACCAGACGCAGAGCGACAAGCTGGCGCTGCTTTTCCTTGGCGGGGCTTTGCTCGCCCTTGGAGCGATGGCGCTGGCCCTGAAGCCCGAGGCCAAGGCCTCACAGGACTAAAAGAGGGAACGCGGACCGTGTTCCCCCCCAGGAATCCGATCCGCGCCCTTTTTGAAACCGGATGCCTGCTCAATCTTCTGCCGATGGAAATTCCCCCCGGAATTCAGCACCGGCAATCTGAAGTCGATTCAGCATTCCGTTCCGTCCTATCCTGCAGAAGCAGGTAGAACGCTTGTCGGACGTTCGCATAAAACGGAGAATTCCGAAGATTCGAGTGCTCCCGAAATCGGCCACTTGGACCCAAAATCGGACTAGGATCGACTATTCAGCCCGCCGCAAGCCTTTCTGATCAAAGGAAAAGGAGGCGATTCACTTCCGGGCCTCATTCATCGCCTTGAGTATCTGCTCCGTCGCCGCGTCCTGCAGCGTGTTGTGGCGTCCGCCGGGGACCTCGGTGTAGCGCACGGTCATGGGGAATTCCTTCGCCAAGTCCCTCGACATGGTGACCGGGATCACCTCGTCGTCACTGCCATGGATGATGAAAACCTCCGCATTGCCGGTCTTTTCCAGTGTCCGCAGGCGCTCCCGGTTGTCGAAGCGATGCCAGACGAGAAAGCCGAGATCGACGCCGAACATCGCCTCGGTCATCTGCATCGAGCTCGTGAAGGGGCTGAGCAGCACGCCGCGGCGGATGTCGTATTCCTCGGCGGCCATCAGGCACACGGCGCTGCCCAGACTGTGGCCGAAGAAGCGAAGCTTACTGTGATCGGCGGGCAGCGACCAATTCAGCGAGGTCATGGCCGCCGGCACCACCGCCTTGAGGTTTTCCCGGATGGTGGCTGGGCGTGGTTTTCCTTCACAGGCCCCGTAGCCGGGGATGTCGATGAGCAGCCAAGCGTCGTTCCGTGGACCGTTTTCCCTCAGCCAGTCGGACCAATCCAGCGCAAGCGTGCCATTGCCACCGGTCACCAGCCATAGCCGCTCGGGATTCGGGTTGGGGGAGAGCAGGTAGGCCTGCTGCCGGCCGTGCGGCGTGGAGTAGCCGACGACCGTGGTGCCGGGTTCGGCGTCCCACTGCGCGACATGGTCAGGCCCGTAGGGGCGGGGGAAGTAGATCAGCTTGCTCTGGCAACCGGTGAGCAGCGCGAGCGCTCCCGCTATCGGAACGACGAGGAACAGGAAGACCCGGCGGAGGATTCGCATGGAGCCGAACTAACACCTCACCCTCATCCAGTCGAGAAACTGACACTCCGCTTGCGAGATCGGTCCCGCTGGCCTTGTAGTGGATGGATCATGAAAGCCCCGCTCCTCGCTCTGCTGCTTAGCCTTCCTGTCATGGCCGACGATCTGTCCTCCGTGGCCGCGATGAAATCGGCAGCCGATGCCTTCCTCGGCTCACTCGACGAGGCCAAGCGCGAGAAGGCCGTCTTCGCCTTCGATGGCGACGAGCGGGAGAATTTCAAGTTCACCCCGCGCGAGCGCACCGGCCTGCCGCTGAAGGAAATGAGCGAGACCCAGAATGCCGCAGCCATGAAGCTGCTGGAGGCGGCGCTGAGCGAAAAGGGCAAGCTCAAGGCGATGCAGATCATCACGCTGGAAGGCGTGCTCCGCGAAATGGAGAAGAACCCGACTTATCGTGATCCCGGGAAATACTACGTCTCCATTTTCGGGAAGCCCGGCGATGAAAAGGGCTGGGGTTGGAAATTCGAGGGCCATCACCTCGCTCTGAACTACACCGTCGTCGGCGACAAGGTGGCGGTGACGCCTTCCTTCTTCGCAGCCAATCCCGCGGAAGTCCGGGAAGGTGAGCACAAGGGGCTGCGCGTGCTGGCCGCGGAGGAAGACCTCGCCATGGCGCTTGCGAATGTCCTCATCGACGGCGGCAAGAAGGACGTGATTTTCAGCGACAAGGCACCCGGGGAAATCCTCACGGCGGAGAATCGCAAGGCAACCGCGCTCGAACCGGTCGGCTTGCTCGCTTCCGAGATGTCCGATGGACAGAAGCAGGCGCTGCGCGAGCTGATCACCGAATACGTCGGGCGCCACCGTAAGGACCTCGCAGAGGCGGATCTGGCGAAAATCGACAAGGCGGGATTCGACAAGGTCCGCTTCGGCTGGGCCGGCGGGACGAAGCGCGGCGAGGCATGGTACTACCGGGTGCAAGGCCCGACCTTCCTGATGGAAGCGGCCAATACCCAGAACAACGCCAACCACATCCATGCGACCTGGCGGAGCTTCGAGGGCGACTTCGGCCGCGACATGCTTTCCGAGCACTATCACCAGCACGAGGAGGACGGTGGTCACCACCATTGAGAACGGATTCATCGTCCCGGTCAGAGCGAATGTTTGTTTGCTTTCAAAGGGCTGACGAATGAACAATCGGCGCGTGCACGAAAGCGTCGAGCGTTTGATCCAGGCGGCCTTGGCAGAAGACATCGGACCCGGGGATCTGACCTCGCGGTATTTCGTTCCGGCTGAACGCCGCGCGACCGGCTTCATCGTTGCACGTGAATCCGGGGTGCTTTCCGGCGGGGATGTGGCACTCGAGGTGCTCCGCCAAGTGGACACGTCCATCGAGGTGACGCTATTGGTGGAGGATGGCAGCCGCATTTCCAGCGGAGCCTACCTCATCAAGCTCGAGGGCCCGGCCCGCAGCCTGCTCACCGCCGAGCGGACCGTGCTCAATTTCCTCCAGCGCATGAGCGGTGTCGCCAGCGCAACCCGGCAATATGTGGATGCCGTGAAGGGGACGAATGCCAACATCCTGGACACGCGGAAGACCATCCCGGGGTGGCGCCGTCTGGACAAGCTGGCTGTGACCCACGGCGGTGGAGTGAACCATCGCATGGGCCTCTACGACCGTGTCATGGTGAAGGACAACCACCTCGTGGCAGAGGGTCGCGTGGAAGAGCTCCAGCAGGCCATCGCCAACCTCAAGGCGGATCATCCCGACGTGGAAGTTGAACTGGAAGCGGACAATCTCACCCAGGTCGAAGCCTTCCTCGGAATGGAATACGTCGATCACATTCTCCTCGATAACATGTCGCTGGCTGAACTCCGCCGCGCCGTCGAACTGCGGGGAGACAAGGCTTCCCCAAAGCTGGAGGCGAGCGGTGGCGTGAATCTCGAGACTGTAGCTGGTATCGCCGAGACCGGCGTGGATTTCATTTCGGTGGGTGCGATCACCCATTCGGCGCGGGCTCTCGATCTGGCCTTGGATTTCGTGAAACGGGAATGAGCAGCGTCTGGGACCATGCCGAGCTGCCTGCGGGCTATCGCCTCGATTTCCGGGAAGTCACCGGCTCGACGAATGACGACATCCGGGCCGCAGCCCAGACTGGTGCGAGGGCAGGGCTGGTGATCGTCGCGGAGCGCCAGGAAGCGGGCAGGGGACGTCGCGGGGCGGCGTGGGTCTGTCCGCCGGGTGAGGGTCTCGCGTTTTCCGTGCTTCTGCGCCCATCCGAGCCGAAAGCCCTGTGGCCACGGCTTTCGCTGGCGGCGGGACTTGCCGTGGCCGAGGGGCTGGATCGCCATGGCGTCTCCGCCGAGGTGAAGTGGCCGAATGACGTGTGGATCGGCGGGAAGAAAATCGCAGGCATCCTTGTCGAGGCGGGCGACGATTTCGTGGTCGTCGGCATTGGCATCAATGTCGGCGTGACAGCGTTCCCGGATGCCTTGGAAAGCAGCGCCACCTCTCTAGCGCTCGAATGCGGCGAGGCACCCGGGCTGCCGCCGGTGCTGGCTTCGATCTTGGAGCGGCTTCCGGTTTGGCAGTCGAAGATCGGAAAGGACTTCGATGAATTGCTACGGAATTTCCGTGAGCGTTGCGCGCTGACCGGCAAGACCGTGCGACTCACCTGCGCCGACGGTATTGTGACAGGAAATGCGGTCGGGATCGGTGATGGAGGCGAATTGCTCATCCGCACCGCCGACGGTGTCCGCCGTATCGTTCAGGCCGAAGAAGTGCGGGTGGTGGAAGGCTGACGAGGGTCAGGCTTCCGACTCCTCGAGTCGCTCCTCTTCCCCGGCCTCGACGTGGGCGGCGGTGTGAATCCGTCGCTCGATCTCGATCTCACCCAGCAGGTGGGTTTGGCGGAGAATGAACTGGTTCATTTTCATCAGTTCCAGCACGGCGAGGAAGGTGACAATGACCTCTGCCTTCGTGGTCGCGGTCTCGAAAAGCGAGTCGAAGCGCGCCGCTTGCCCCGGCACGAAGCGGAAGAGCAGCATCTCGATCTTGTCAGCCACGGTGTAGCGGTCATCGACGATGTCTCCGAGATCGTGCGATTCCTCGAAGCGCTTCAGCACGTTCTGGAAGGCGCGGATCAGGTCGAAGATGGAGACCTCGGCGAGCCCGACTGGCGGCTCTTCCGGGAGATCCGGCTTCTCCGGTTGATAGGCGAAGGAGCCTTCCTGCTCGACTTCCTTCAGGCTGAGGAAGCCGGCCGCGTCCTTGAATTTCTTGTATTCGATGAGCTGGCGGATCAGCTCCCAACGCGGATCGTCCTCCTCCGCATCCTCTTCCGGTGGCTGGTCCTGGCGGGGCAGCAGCGTGCGGCTTTTCAGATACATCAGGTTCGCCGCCATCAGGATGAACTCGGCAGCGAGATCGATATTCAGCATGCGGAAGGTCTCGATGTAGTCGAGATACTGGCTGGTGATGCGGGAGATCGAAATGTTATGGATATCGACCTCGTCTTTCTTGATGAGGTAAAGAAGCAGGTCGAGGGGTCCCTCGAAGATGTCCAGTTTGACCTTGTAGTCGGTGCCTTCCACGGCCGGACAGGTAGGGGATCGCCCCGCGGCGGGCGAGGGGAAATTTGCGCTCGCATGCCGGAGCCTGCGTCGTTGTAATCCGGCCCTCCCCGCGGGATTTATCATGGAGGCGGACCAAACGCATTCGTTCAATCAGAAGCTGAGCCAGTGGATCGCAAGCCAGGGGTTCTGGTTCCAACTCCGTCATTCGATCTCGGGTTGCGGTGGCTGGGCGATGACGATCAACCACCTCACGCGCATCGGGCTGAAGGTCGCGATCGCGCTGCTGGTGGCCTCGGCCATCTTCGGTGTCTGGCTGGTGAAGCGGGTCAAGTCCGAGAGCTTCGTGGAATCGCTCGGTGGCGGACTAAGGGATGGCCTGTCGGCCAGCGAGGCGAAGATCGTGAATTATCACCGGAGCAGCGGTGAGGCCGTGATCCAGCGGGTGACCGTGGAAGGGGGGGAGAACAGCTTTTTCCACAGCCTTGATGCAGGGAATGTCCGCTTCAAGATGCCGCTTTTGGCCGGGATGAGCGGGCCGTGGCAAGCGGGCACCCTGCAAGCCAAGGTCATGGAACTGAAGGTCAAGGCCGGAGCGGACTCGCCGGAGCAGGCCAAGAAATTCGGCGAGGTGATTTTCCGCGATTGGCCCGGTTTCGAGTTTTCCTCTGTGGAGGTGGATGAGGCGTCGGTCAGT
This sequence comes from Luteolibacter flavescens, assembly GCF_025950085.1. Classification (NCBI taxonomy): domain Bacteria; kingdom Pseudomonadati; phylum Verrucomicrobiota; class Verrucomicrobiia; order Verrucomicrobiales; family Verrucomicrobiaceae; genus Neoluteolibacter; species Neoluteolibacter flavescens. The sequence continues at coordinate 679,080 of NZ_JAPDDS010000001.1, read as the reverse complement.
TGGGGCTACTCGCTGCGGGCCCCTGGCATGATCGAGAAAAGCCGCATGGTCGCCATCCGGTCGTCCGAAGGCTGGCGCTTGGAATTCAAAGGGGGCAAGTTTTCCCAGAACTGGCTGAAGAATCTGACCATCGAGCATCTGGTCATGGAGGTCAGCCGCGGCGGCCTCCTGATCAAGGAGGGCAAGTTCAAGAGCGAGGATGGCAAGGTGGTCCTCAAGGATCTGAGGGTGACCGGCGGGAACAAACCGGAAGTTTCGGGAAGAGCTGAATTCACGAAGGTATCGCTCGCGTCGCTTCTGCCGGACGTGGCCACCAACTACGTGGAGGGCAATATCTCCGGGGAGCTTGCGATATCAGGATCGACCAATTCGGTGGAGGGTATCCAGTTCGAGGGTGATGTGAAGCTGGACGAAGGTTCGCTGATCAGCATTCAGGAGCGGCTCTACCTGATGAAGGCCCTGGCATTGGCCGACCGCTTCAACAGCTACCGCAAGGTGGATTTCACCCGCGGAGGCTTCCACATCAAGACGGGTGGCGGGGCTCTCAAGCTGAGCCGCGTGGATCTGATCGCCGGCGACCTGATGACCATGCAGGGAAATCTGGAGGTGCGTTATCCCACCGATCAGGAGCTTGTCGGACCGGATGGCGTGAAGGTTCCCGCACGGTTCACGCCTTTCGCCAAGCCGAGTGCCGACTCTGACAAGTCCGCTGCCTCCGCCTCCGCCTCGGCACCGACCGGTGGTGCCGCTGCGCAAAAGGGCAACGAAATCTACGACCGGCGCGCTCAGGAGCGAATCACCGAGCAGCTTCAAAAGGAAGACTTGGAGCGGCGATCCCAGGCCCTGCGTTGCAGTGGCACCATGCGCATCAGCATCATGGGTGAGGCATTCGACCGGAATCAGCCCCTGCGTGATGCATACCCGGTCGATCCGGAAACCAAGCGGATCTCGATTGAAGTGCCTCTGGATGGTCCGCTGCTGGAACTCACGCGCAAACAGGCGGAAAAGATCACCGAGCTGGCCGAGGCTCTAGAGCGCTGAGTGGCGTGCTCTTCGAAGGGCGCACGCCCGTCAGGTAGTGCCTCTCTCTCAGTCGGTCGCCGTGGTCGCGAGGCCCAGGCTGGCGTAGATCTCGCGGGTCGCCTTGCTCTTGTTGAGCGTGTAGAAGTGGATGCCATCCACATCGTGGTCCAGCAGCTCCGCGCATTGCTGGGCGGCATAGTGGATGCCGACTTTCTCGACGGCTGCTGGGTCACCCTTCGCGCGGTCCAGCGCACGGAGGAGCTTCGCGGGGAAGCGCGCACCAGCCGCCAGCTCAGCCATCCTGCTCATGCCGGAAAGCGATGTCACCGGCATGATGCCCGCGATGATCGGGACATGGATGCCGTGGAGACGGCAGCGGTCGCGGAAGTCGAAAAAGTCGTGGTTGTCGAAAAAGAGCTGGGTGCAGATGTAGTCCGCTCCCGCGTCGATCTTCGCCTTCAGGTGGTCGAGTTCCAGCAGGCGGTTCGGCGTGGCGGGGTGGCCTTCCGGGAAGCCGGCGACGCCAATGCCGAAGCCGCGGGGGTCGGGATGCGCGCCGGATTCATTGAACTTACGGATGAAACGCACGAGGTCTGCGGCGTGGCGGAAATCGCAGTCCGACCAGTCGTAGTCCGGCCAATCGCGCGGTGGATCCCCGCGTAGAGCGAGGATGTTGCTCACTCCTACCTCCGCATAGCGGCGCAGGATCTCCTCGATCTGGGATTCGCTGTGCCCGACGCAGGTCAGGTGCGGCACCGGCGGCACCGTGGTCGTCTGGCGGATCTTCGCGACCAGATCATGGGTCATCTCGCGGGTGCTGCCGCCCGCCCCGTAGGTCACGGAGACGAATGACGGCTGGCAGGACTGGAGCTCGACGATGGTCTTGTAGAGATCCTCGACCGCGGCGGCGGACTTCGGCGGGAAGAACTCGAAAGAAAAGGTCGGGCGGCGGTTTGCCAGGATATCGCGGATGTGCATGTGAGCGCGGAAAGACGGCGGAAGCATGGGTTGCCGCGACTGCCGGTGGGGAGTAAAAAACCGACGCTGTCGCAACTTCACAAGTTGCCGGGAGTTTTCCATCTCGCGGATCGTAAAGGTCCCGGTATTCTCGCTCCGGCCCCATGAACTCCTCTCACACCGCTTGGATTGCCTTTCTGCTCGCCGGTACCGCCTTGTCGCAGGAACCGCCGAAGACGGAAGACGCGCGCCCGGCACAAAAGGAAGGTGCGAAGGATCGCGCCCGTCCCGGCAAGGAGAACAAGGAGAAGGACAAGGACGGAAAGCCTCAACAGTGGGGTGGCCGGATGGTGGACCTGTGGAAGAAGGCGGATGCCGATGGTGACGGCTTCATTTCCATGGAGGAATTCGCGACCATGGAGCGGCCCAGCCAGCTCACGCCCGAGAAGCGCGAGGAGATTTTCAAGCGGCTCGACAAGAACGGCGACGGACGGATCGGCCCGGATGAGCTTCCACGCCGTCCCGAGCGCATGCAACCGCTGGAAGAAGTCGATGCCGACAAGGATGGACGCATCGTTTTCGAGGAATTCAAGAACCTTGGCTTCGTCGCCAAGCTTCCTGAGGAAAGGCAGCGGAAAATTTTCGAGCGCATGGATCGCGATGGCGACGGCGCGCTCACGGCAAAGGATCGCCCCGAAGGTCCGCCTCACCGCGAAGGCCGTTGGAACAACGGCAACAAGGATGGCAAGACCGAGGGCAACAAGGGTGGCCGGGGCGGTCATCCGATGGAGATGATCCGCCGTCTGGACCAAAATGGCGATGGGGCCCTTAGCTTCGAGGAGTTCCGCCAGGCGGGCTTCCTGAAGGGGAAGAGCGAGGACGAGCAGGAAGACGTTTTCGAGAAGATGGACCGGAACAAGGACCTGAAGATCGATGCTACCGATTTCCCTCCGCCACCCGAGGGGCCGAAGCCGGACAAGGCCGAAAAGCCGTCCGACGCTCCCTGATTTCCCGCCCGGCGGGACGGGACTTCGGTCAGAAGTTCACCTCGAACCAAACGCCGCCGAAGAGGCGGTTGCGCTCCGGGCTGCTGCTCATCGGAACGGAGGTGCCGACGAAGGGCGTGACCGAGACGCTGCGGTTGAAGGCATAGGTCCAGCCGACGCGGGCATACACGTCATGCCAGCCGCTGCTACCGTAGTAGTCTTCGGTCCAGGAAGTGCCGGCCTCGGTGGAGATGAAGGAATTCTCTCCGGTGGCCTTCGACCATCGTGCCTCGATGTGGCCATACCAGCCGCCGTCCCCGGTGTCGTATGCGATCCCGGTGCCGAGGTCCCAGTCATCCGTGAGGTGCCAGGTGAATGACGGGGCGAGATCGAAGCCGTCCTTGAAAAAGCTGTCCTTGTACTCCCGCCAGGTGGTGCCAAAGGCGGCGGTCCACTTCTCCGTCTCGTAGCGGAAGTCGAAGAAAGCGGCGGCTTCCGAGAAATCACCGTCGCCGGTTGCCGTGCCGTAGTAACCGCCCACATTGAGCAGCCACTTGTCGCTCAGCGCGACCTCGGCTTCCGCCTGCACGTCGATCAGGCTGCCGGCGAGTTGGAAGCCGCGGTGGACGTAGTCCGTGCGGAAGCCTGTGACGACCTCGATCCCGAGCGGGAGCCTATCGTCGTCCCCGGCAGTCCCGGCCTCGGCCTGAACGGGAAGGAGCAGCGCGAGACCGAGGACGAGGCGTTTCATGCCAGACAGGGGAGGGCGCTTACGGAGTGGCTTGGATGTCCGACTCGGCCAGCGTGGTCTGAAGGATCTCCTTCCGCAGGCTGCCGCCCTTGCGATTGCTCCACCAGAGCACCACCGGCGAGGCGATGAAGACGGAGGAGAAGGTGGCGATCACGAGGCCCACCAGGATCATCGCAGAGAAGTCCTTGAGAGCGGATCCGCCGAAGAAGGTGAGGATGGCCACCGTGACGATGGTCGAGATCGAGGTCAGCACCGTCCGGGAGAGGGTGGCATTGATGGCCTCGTTCATCAGCTCCCTCGTGTCTCCATCACCGTCACGCAGGGACTCGCGGATACGGTCGAAGATAACGATGGTGTCGTTCACCGAGTAACCGGCGATGGTCAGCAGCGCGCCCACGTGGATGAGCGAGAGCTCACCGCCGAAGAGAATCACCACACCCGCCGTGAGGAGCACGTCGTGCAACAGTGCGACGAAGCCACCGAGCGCGAAGGAGAACTCGAAGCGCACCGTCATGTAAATGAGGATGCCGAGCATGCCTGCCGCGAGTGCGAGGCCGGCGTTCTTCAGGAAGTCCATCCCGAGGCTTGGCTCGATTGTATCGACGCCGGGCTGGATGGCGAAAGTGCCTTCCTCGGTCTTGCTGCCGAGGGTTGCAGGCAGGGATTCCCGAAGGTGATCGATGATCTTGGTCGAATCCTCGGTGGCACAGCGGATCGTCAGCAGTTCACCCGCGACGGATCGCTCCACCTGGGTCACCGGAAGCTTCGATGTCTGAAGGGACCCGAGCGCATTCTCGACCTCTGTTTGTGCAACTTCCTTGTCGGCTGGAAGCTGGTACATCAGCACCGTTCCACCGGTGAAGTCGATGCCGAGAGCCTTTTCACCCCGGAAAACGGAGGCACCGATGCAGGTCAGGAGAAGCACGACAGTGGCGATGTAGGCGGGCTTCGCCATCTTCATGAAGTCGATCTTGGTCGGCTTGATGAGGTTCAGGAAGTTGAGCTTCTTGAGGATGTTCAGGTCGTTGACCCAGCGGAAAAGCACGCGGGTCACGAGAATGGCCGAGAACATCGAGGCGAGAAGACCGATGACCACGGTGACCGCGAAGCCCTTGATGGTGCCGCTGCCGATCCAGAAGAGCACACCGGCCGTGATCAGCGAGGTGAGGTTGGAGTCGAAGATGGCGGAGAAGGCCTTGTCGTAGGAGGCACTGATGGCGACCTTCAGGGGCTTGCCAGCAGCCATTTCTTCACGCAGGCGCTCGTAGATCAGCACGTTCGCATCCACCGCCATGCCGACCGAGAGGATCATACCCGCGATACCCGGCAGGGTGAAGGTGAAGCCGAAGACGGCCATGCCCCCGAAGATCATCAGGGTATTCACGATCAGACCGAAGAGGGCGATCAGACCCGCGGTGCGGTAGTAGATCAGGACGAAAAGAGCCGTGCAGGAGAGACCGACGATACCGGCCCAGACACCCTGTTTGACCACGGCGGCACCGAGGGTCGGGGTGACGGTGCGCTCCTCGATGATCTTGAGAGGGTTCTCAAGGGGATTCTTGAGGGCATTGGCGAGGTTGCGGGCTTCATCGAAGCTTTCTTGGCCATCGATCTGGAAATTCTTACCGAGACCGCCTTTTTCGCGCAGGCTGGAGGAGAGGATCACCTTGCCGTCCAGAACGACGGCGAGGAAGTCCTGGCCCGGGACCATGTCCTTGGTCAGATTGAACATCTTGTCGCCACCCGCTCCCGTGAGCTGGATGCCGATGATATGATCTGTGCCTTTTGTTTCGGGGTAGGCCTGCTGGACGTCCTTGCCGGTCCATGCGATGCGGTTGCTCAGCAGGAGATACTGGGTGGTCTTCACCCCTTCGCGCTCACGGTCGTACTGGTAAACCTTGTAGCCGGGAATGCGGGCTTCCTCATTGTCCTTGATCCGCTCGGCGAGGGTCTTGCCGTTCGGGCCAGGGGTGAAGCCTTCACTGTTTACCCGGCGGACTTCCAAGCGTGCGACCTTCTCGATCTGGGTGCGGACGTCTTTCGCCTCATCCTCCTTCATGCCGGGCAACTGCAGGACGATGCGGTCGGTGCCCTGCACGGTGGGGATCGCGTCATTGGTTCCGAGCGCGTTGATGCGCTGCGCGATGACGTTCTTCGCCTGATTGACATCATCGGTCGTCAGCGAGATCGGTTGGCCGGTCAGTTCGTCCGTCTTCGGCTGCACCTGGAGGGTGAAGGAGGTGCCGCCGACGAGGTCGATGCCGCCCTTGATCGCACCCGGCGAGAAGATGGCGAGGAGCGACAGGGCGCAGACACCCGCGAGGAGGAACGTGCCGATGTTTCTCTTCCGCCGCTCGTGGTCGGTGGCGAAGTACCAGAAGAAAACGATCAGGAGGACTAGTCCGGAGAGGAACAAGGCCATCGGGTCGTTCAAGATAGACACTGCGAGCAACGCGGACGGGAGCATGACGGGAAAGGGAAGGGTTGTTGGCGCAAAAGGCGCGAACGGATCAGGCGGTCGTGGAAGCTTCCTTCTTGATGACCGTGGCCACTGCGGGCTTGTCGAATTCCATCATCACGCCGTCAGCGACCTTGAGGACGACAGTGCGGTCCTTGATGTTATGGACGATGGCGTGGATGCCAGCGGTGGTGACCACCTCGTCGCCCTTTTGCAGGGCGTCGATCCGCTTCTGGAGTTCCTTACGCTGGCGCTGCTGGGGACGGATCAGCAGGAAATAGAACATGACGACCATCAGGACCATCATGATTTCCGGCCGGGCAAACAGACCGCCTTGGGATTGGCCGGCGGTTGCCTGGGCAAGCAGCGTGACAAGAGAAAGCATCATTCGGATTTCGACTGGGTGTAGCGGCGGATGAAGGACTCCTTGAATTCAAGGAATTTGCCTTCGCTGATGGCTTCCCGCGCGTTGGCGGCAAGGCGGAGGAAGAAATGCAGGTTGTGGAAGGAAAGCAACCGCAAAGCTAGGATTTCCCCGGCACGGAAAACGTGTCGGATGTAGGCCCGCGAGAACCTCGCGACGTGCGGGTGGGCGCTCTCGCAAAGGGGGCGCGGATCCCGCTCGTAGGCGAGGTTTTTGATATGGATCGGCCCGTCGAGGGTGAAGGCCTGGCCATGGCGAGCGACCCGGGTAGGCATCACACAGTCAAACATATCCACGCCCCGGCCGATCATCTCCAGGATCTGCGGCGGCGTGCCGAGACCCATGGCGTAGCGGGGCTTGTCCTCCGGCAGGAAGGGGACGCTGTGCTCCACGGCGCGCATCATTTCCTCCTCGGGCTCGCCGACGGAGACACCGCCGATCGCGTAGCCGTCAAAGTCGAGATCGACCAGTTCGCGGGCGGATTTCTCTCGTAGGTCGGCCCAGATGGAGCCCTGCACGATGCCGAAGTGGCGCTGGATGCCGGTGCCGCTGGTGGGGCGGTTCGTCTCGATCCAGTGCTTGCAGCGCTTTGCCCAGCGGGTGGTCAGGCCGAGCGATTTCTCGGCGTAGATCCGCTCGCAGGGGTAGGGGGGGCACTCGTCGAATAGCATGGCAATGTCCGAGCCGAGCGCGGCCTGGATCTCCATGCTCAGCTCCGGGGTGAGCATCATCTTCGACCCGTCGAGGTGATTCTGGAAGCGCACGCCCTCCTCGGTGATCTTGCGCAGCTTGGCCAGCGACCAGACCTGGAATCCGCCGGAATCCGTCAGCATCGGGCGATCCCAAGTAGCGAACTTGTGCAGACCGCCGAATTCCTTGATCGTTTCCGGCCCGGGCCGCAGCCACAGGTGGTAGGTATTTCCTAGAATGATCTGGGCTCCGAGCATCTCCAGCTCGTCCGGATGCAGGGTTTTCACCGTGCCCTGGGTGCCCACGGGCATGAAAATCGGTGTCTCCACCGTGCCGTGGGCCAATTCCATGCGGCCACGCCGGGCCTGGCTGGAGGGATCGCGCGCGAGAACCTGAAACATCGGGGCGCGGGATTTACGGGTAAATCCCGCGCCCGGCAATCTTTCCGTGCGTGTGGCAAAAATACAGAAAGAGCGCGAATGAGAGTCCCCCCGGAGTCATGATTCGCGCCCTTTCCAGTGATTCGACCAGTGCTACCCATTGCAAATCCGGTCGGATGACATCCCCCCGGAAGTCAATTTCCGACCAAGGGATTTGCGGGCCTGCACCGTCGAAGTCGGGATCGCCGTAGCGCTCCCGTATGCAAGGAGGCTCGCTTGATTTTCCGGACTTGGAAAGTATCGACCGGTATTTTCGATTTATGAGGCTATTTGCAGCCCGGTAAGGGCGGCTCCCATGGTTTTCCCGGGCGAGCCCCGATTTTCAGGACGCCGCCTTTCATTGCCAGCCGTCATGACCCTTGTTAGGAGTCTCCCATGAAGCTGATCCGCTACGGTGAACTGGGACGCGAGGAGCCGGGAGTGATCCTGGAAGATGGACGCCGGCTCGACGTGGGCGGCCAATTCAACGATTACGACGAGGGTTTCTTCGCCATGGGAGGCCTCGAGGCCCTGCAGGCATGGGTCGAGGACGGTTGTCCGGATGCGGAGGAGATCCCCGCGGATGCTCGTCTGGGTCCGCCGGTGGATCGCCCCTCGAAGATCGTCTGCGTGGGGAAGAACTACCTGGAGCACGCGAAGGAATTCGGCGAGGGTATCCCGACCGAGCCGGTGCTTTTCATGAAGGCCTCCACCTGCTGGAGCGGGCCCTTTGACGACGTGATCAACCCGGCGGGCGCAACCAAGCTCGACTACGAGGTGGAGCTGGCCGTGATCATCGGCAAGACCGCCACCAACGTGAAGGAGGAGAATGCCTTGGAGCACGTGGCGGGCTACTCGGTCTTTTGCGACTACTCCGAGCGCGCCTGGCAGAAGGAACTGGGCGGCCAGTGGACGAAGGGCAAGAGCCACGACACCTTCGGACCCATGGGGCCGTGGATGGTACCCGCGTCACAAGTCTCCGACCCACAAGGCCTCCGCCTCTGGTGCAAGGTGAATACCGAGCTGCGCCAGAACGGCTGGACGGGGGACATGATGTTCGGCGTCCGCCACCTGGTCAGCTACATCAGCCGCTTCATGACCCTGCTACCCGGCGACGTGATCGCGACGGGCACTCCGGCGGGTGTCGGCATGGGAATGAAGCCCGCCCGCTACCTTTCTCCCGGCGATTGCGTCGAGCTCGGCGTCGAGGGAATCGGCGAAATGAAGCAACGGATCGTTGCCGGTTCCTGACATTCTCCCCGATAATCCGCGCTTGCCCCCCGCCGGACCGGCGACTACGCGGGGCGGGTCGCCTCGCCTCCACCACCCCAAACAATCTCGTCACGATGCCCATTGCCCGCGCTCTTCTTTCCGTGTCCGACAAGACCGGCCTCGCCGACTTTGCCAAGCAGCTCCATGAGCTGGGCGTCGAACTCCTCTCCACCGGCGGCACTGCCAAGGCGCTGCGCGATGCCGGCCTGCCGGTCATGGACGTGTCGGAATTCACCGGTGCTCCCGAGCTTTTCGAAGGCCGCGTGAAGACGCTGCACCCGAAGGTCCACGGTGGCCTGCTCCACAAGCGCGATGACAAGGAGCACCTCGCCCAGGCGAAGGAGCATGGCATCCCGCCGATCGATCTTGTGGTGGTGAATCTCTACCCCTTCGAGCAGACCGTCGCGAAGGAAGGCGTGACCCTGCAGGACGCGATCGAGAACATCGACATCGGTGGTCCTTCGATGCTCCGCAGTGCCTCGAAGAACTACGCCTCCGTCACCGTGGTGACCGATCCGGCGGATTACCCGAAGGTGATCGAGGAAATGAACGAGCATGGCGGCGATACCACGCTGCGCTTCCGCGAGCAACTCGCCGTGAAGGTTTTCCTGCGCACCTCGCAGTATGACGCCGCGATTTCGAATTTCCTCGGCCAGTGCAAGGATGGCACGCGCTGTAACTTCACCGTGAGCCTGCCGCTCGAAATGGAGCTGCGCTACGGCGACAACCCGCACCAGAAGTCCGCGCTCTACGGCGATTTCAAGGGCTGCTTCAGCCAGCTCCAGGGCAAGGAACTCAGCTACACCAACATCCTCGACATCGAGGCGGCGGCCGACCTGATCCTCGACTTCGTCCGCCCGACCATCGGCATCCTCAAACACACGAACCCGTGTGGCGTGGGCCAGGATGACGAGGACCTGCGCATCGCTTGGCAAAAGGCCTTCGAGACCGACCGCCAGGCTCCGTTCGGCGGCGTGATCGTCTGCAACCGTCCGCTGACGGAAGGCGTGGCGCGCATCATTTCCGAAATCTTCACCGACGTGATCATCGCCCCGGACTACGAGCCGGAAGCGCGTGCCGTCCTGCAGAAGAAGAAGAACCTGCGCATCATGAAGATGAACGACGCCTACCTCTCTGCCAAGAAGGCTCCCGTCATCCGCTCCTGCCCGGGAGGCCTCATGATCATGGATCGCGACCACACCGCGCTGGGCCTCGACAACCTCGAGAGCAAGGTGGTGACGAAGCGCCCGCCGACCGAGGAGGAGATGCGCGCGATGCGCTTCGCCTGGCGTGTGGTGAAGCACGTGAAGTCGAACGCCATCGTTTACGCGAAGTCCGACCGCACGCTCGGGATCGGTGCCGGCCAGATGAGCCGCGTCGACAGCTCGCGCATCGCCGTCTGGAAGGCAAAGGAAGCAGGCCTCGACCTGAAGGGCTCGGTTATCGCGTCCGATGCCATGTTCCCCTTCGCCGACGGCCTGCAAGCCGCGATCGAAGCCGGTGCCACCGCCTGCATCCAGCCCGGCGGTTCCATGCGTGACCAGGAAGTCATCGAAGCTGCGGACGCCGCGGGCCTCGCGATGATCTTCACGGGTCACCGCCACTTCCGCCACTAAAGACGGCGATCCGCTCCTGCCCGGGGCGGTAATGAAAGTTCTCTGCGCCTTGCCGACGGAATCGTCGGCAAGGCGTTTTGTTTTTGGTGCCGGGGCAACCAAGGGTGAAACGTGATTTTTTCCGCTCCTGACTTGCAAGACGGAGGTTGAGTTCCGGGCTTGCAGGCGGGGGGCTGAGGGGGGAATCTCCGCGCCCACGGATGAAGCGATTCTATCCCTATTTCGCCTACCTCAAGGGAGTCAAAGGCACGTTCATTGCCGGCGTCCTCGCCGGCATCGTCTTCGCGATCGTCAGCGGCTTCGGCATGCCGCTGGTGGTGAAGACTGCCTTCCCGATCATCTTCGGCAAGACCGACAAGATCGAGGAGGTCCAGCGGACGCTGAATGAATCCGTGGGCCCGGAGCGGGCCACCGCGCTCCTCCACGAGGCCTTCGGCGAGGAGATGAAAAATCTCAAGGAGACCGAAAAGGTCAGGTCCTTTTTCAGCGAGCAACTCGGTGTGAAGGATGCGCCGCGCGCCGTGCTGATCGCGGCCTGTGCCATCATCCCGATCGCGGCCTTGCTGCGCGGCTTTGCGGGATTCCTGAATGTCTATTTCATCACTGCCGCCGGTCTCCATGTGCTGCGGGACATCCAGCAGTCGGTCTTTGTGAAGCTCCAGCGCCTGCCGCTCGGCTTCTTCAGCGGTCGCAAGACGGGCGACCTGATCAGCCGCGTGATCACCGACTCGAACATGCTGCAAGGCGTGGTGACGACGATCTCGAACGACCTCATCAAGCAGCCCTTCACGCTCATCGGTGCGCTGGCCTTCCTCGTGTCGGACAGCATCGAGAACAGCGACTCGTTCTTCCTCATCATCTGCCTGCTCAGTATCCCCATCGTGGTGGTGCCGATCCGCTTCCTCGGGAAGCGCCTGATGCGAAAGGCTGCGCACATGCAGCGCGAGTCCGGTGACAATTCCGCGGTGCTGGCCGAGACGCTCGGCGCCACTCGCGAGATCCGTGCCTTCAATCTGGAAGACATGATGGGCCAGCGCTTCCTCCAGGGGATCGGCCGCTGGACGAAGTTCCACCTGAAGGTGATCAAGTATCGCTACATGACGCCGCCGATCATCGAGATGGTCGCCGCCGCGGTAGTCGCATTCGCGTTGGGCTACGGTGCATCGAAGGGCCTCTCGCTGGAGCGCTTCATGAGCGTGGTGACCGCGCTTTATCTCTGCTATGACCCGATGAAAAAGCTCGGGGAAATCCACAACCGCATGAAGCAGGGCGAGGCCTCGCTGGATCGTCTGGAGACGATTCTCCATGCCGAGGAAGGCGTGACCGATCCTCCGAATCCAGTTTCGATCGAGAAGGTCAGCGGTCGTGTCACATTCGAGGGCGTGAACTTCGCCTACGGGGACAATGCCGCGCTCAATGGTATCACGCTCGATGTCCCCGCAGGACAGGTGGTCGCGCTTGTCGGACCGTCCGGAGCGGGCAAGACGACCTTCGCCAGCATGGTCCCGCGCTTCTACGATCCGGTGGAGGGACGCATCCTGCTCGATGGCGTGGACATCCGCGACCTTCGTCTGAAGGACCTGCGAGACCACATCACCATCGTGCCGCAGGAGGCGGTGCTCTTCTCCGGCACCATCTTCGAGAATATCCGCCTGGGCCGCATGGATGCGAGCGAGGCGGAGGTCAAGGAAGCCGCGCGACAGGCACATGCGCACGACTTCATCATGGGGCTGCCACAGGGCTATGACACCCAGGTCGGCGAGCGCGGCGCGCAGCTCTCGGGTGGTCAGAAACAGCGTATCTCGATCGCGCGCGCCTTCCTCAAGAACGCCCCTGTGCTCATCCTCGACGAGGCCACCTCGGCGCTCGACTCCGAGGCCGAGGCGCGCATCCAGGGTGAACTTGCCGATCTCACGCGCGGCCGCACGACCTTCATCATCGCGCACCGCTTCAGCACGATCCGTATCGCCGACCGCATCCTCGTTTTCGAAGGCGGCAAGATCGTCGGCGATGGCACCTTCCAAGAGCTACAGGAGCAGCACAATCTCTTCCGCAACCTGCTGGAGATGCAGCGGCACTAAGAGGTCTCACGGCTCCGTGACTTGGAAGCGGAAGAACTTCCTTCCGCTCGAATCCGCGGGCAATGGGATCTCGGTGATGGTGTCAGTGGATTGATACGAGTGGTCGATCTGCGGGATACTCCACGGCTGCCATGTGGTCAGGTCTTTGCTGGTCTGGATCGCGTAGTAGCGGTGTGACTTTCTCAGGAACTGGAGCGATCCATTTGTGATCGATGCCTGCCACGCGCCGCTGCCGCTGACCGGCGAGCTGCCTAACAGATACTCGTCGTAATTGCTTACGCCGTCACCATCCGGGTCGGCGGTCTTGATGCCCGCGGGATCGTTTGATGCGAAGAATGTGTTCCTCCACTGGTCGTAGAGCGGGCGAGTCGGCAGGTCGCTGTTGATCCACTCCGTGATGAGCTGGATATTCGCCGGGTCCACCTCGCTGGTGCCGAGCGGGGGCATGCGGCCGAAGCCATTCGTGGCCGCCATGCGGTTGAGTATGATGCTGTGGGTGGTGTCGCCGGGGACGATGTATTTGTTGGCCGGGTTCCCGCCGTTGTTGTCGGCGGCTCCATTGATCATGCCGGTCTGCTCCAGCGTAAGATGGGCACGGCCATCCCAGAAGCCGCTGACGCTGCCTCCCGTCTGGTGGCAGTAGGAGCAATTCACCGCGAAGTAGGATCGCGCGCGCTGCTCGAGCGGGTAGGCGGTTTCCTCCGGGCGAATGTGGCGCGCGAGGGTGGCCACGGGGCCGGGCGCATTGGCGAGGAAGCCGTTTGCCGCGAGCAGGTCGATCTGGTTGCCGCTGTAGCCGTTGATGGCATTTGTCAGGTTGAGCTGGCGGGTGTTGAAAGACAGCGCCTGCCCGCCTTGAGGAGTATGGCAGGTGAGGCAGCTCGATCTTCCCGGGATCTGCCAATGCTGGGTGTGCGGCGTGCCGTGGTCGTCGATGGCGAGGTCGAACTCCGCTCCGGCATCCTCCACCAGATAGGCCTCGTCCTGCGATTCATTCCAACGGTAGCTCACTCCGTAGGATCCGGTGTCGGTCTTCACCAGCACGCGGGTTTCGATGCGCTTCTTCGTCGCCGGATTTCCGCGGCTCATCTCCAGGTCGAAGTGCTTCACCCACACCATGCCGGTCGGATAGGTCCAGTTGCCGTCCTTGCTCCACGTCATCCTGGCCGAGGCGTCGGGGATGGTGAACCACCGTCGCTTGATCGCGTGATCGCTCCAGAACGAGAGATTCGGCTGATAGGGCAGCAGTCCCGGCGACGGCGACAGATCACCAAGGTCAGCGAATAATCCCGTCGCGGTGAGCGTGGCCGGGAAGGCTCCCGTGGAAACGCTGCCGGTGCCGAGACGCATGATCTTCCCGGTGAGGTAGGCGCAGAAGAGGAGGTCCTTGTTGTAAGGATCCACGCCTTGAGCGGAGATCACGCCATAGGCACCGGGCAGACCTGTTAGACGCGCGGTCGTACCGGTGGTGGTGTCCATCTGCCACACGTGGCCGGAGACGGAGTCGCTGAAGACGTAGCTGCCTGCGAGCGCCGGGTAGCGGGTGCCGCGATAGACGTGGCCACCCACCACGGAGTTTCCTTTGAAATTCGCATCGCCACCGGCGATCGCCGTGTGGACGTATTCGTAGAAGGGATCGATGCTCGTGAAGCCGGACGGCGCGGTGCCGAGGGGGCCATTGTAGGCGTGCGCTCCTTCACGATATCCCCAGCCGTAGTTGCCGCCCTTGGTGATCTTGTTCACCTCTTCGTAGGTGTTCTGGCCCACATCCCCGGCCCACAGGTCGCCGGTGGCGGAGTCGAAGGACATGCGCCAGATGTGGCGCAGGCCGGTGGCCCAGTATTCGGTGCGGACATTGGCGAGATTGGTGACCGGCGTTCCATTGTAGGAGCCGGTCCACGTGCCGCCGAGCGAGGTGTGGATGAAGGGATTGTCGATGGGCACTTCGAATGCGGGCTTGCCGTCGTGAAGGACGACCGCGGCATGAGTGTTGGGCCGCAGGTTGCCATCATCGCTCCCGGAGCCGTCGTTCGCGGTGTAATCCCCGGGCTCGAGGTCCACGTCGATGCGGAAGATTCCCGCGAAGAAATCGCCATCGAGCTTCTGGCTGTTGAGTGGTCCGCGGTTCGAGTTCTCCTCGTCGCCGGTCGCGTAGTAGAGGTAGCCATCGGGGCCGAAGTGAAGGTCGCCGCCGTCGTGGTTCGATCCTTCGTCGAGCTGCTGGAGCAGGATCAGCTCCGAACCTGGAACTGCGGTCAGGCGGTCGCCGCTGGCCGTGAATCGCGAGAGCCGCTGGTAGTAGCTCCCTCCACTGATCCGCACGGTATAGGCCACGTAGAGGTAACCATTCGCCGCATACTGAGGATGGAATGCCATGCCAAGCAGCCCGTGCTCGGCATTCGCTCCGCCTTCGATGGTCTCGGCGGGAGTGCGTCCTGCGACGACGTTCTGAAGGTCGAGGAACACATTCTGCACCGGTGCGGTCGCGGTCACGTCGGCCACGCGCTTGATCTTCGCCATGCGCTCGCAAACGTAGAGCTGCCTGGTGTCTCCGGGGATCCCCGTGATGCACAGCGGTTCATTGAAGGTGAGGCCGGGCAGTGCATCCACGAGCTGCCACGCATTCACCGGCGGGGCCTCCGGCATGGCGAGCGATGGATTCGTCAGGCGGAGCGAAGCGGCGAAGCGGATCGTGACCGTGGCTGTTGCAGTGGTGCCGCTCACATTTCCCACCCGATAGGTGAAGGTGACCGGAGCGGCGCTGCTGCCGCTGTGAGCGTAGAGGATCTTCCCTCCTTTCACCGTGGCGGTGCCGAGCGATGGCGGCGTATCGATGGCCAGGGTGCCCGGCAACGCGCCGCCGGTGTCATTGGCCAGCACGTCGATGAGCACCTTCTGCTGCGGATGAATCGTGGCTTCATCATTGGCCGCCACGGGCGGGGTGAATACAGCGTCGGGACCCGCGGAAAAAGTCGTCGCGACTTCCGCTGTAGTGATGGCCCGGTCGTAGATGCGCAGTTCATTCAGCGAGAGATGCGAGTTCGAATCCGCGGCCCACATCGAGCGACCGATCCAGTTGTTCACGTCGCGCAAGTCCGGCAGGCGATAGGGCAAGTCGATTGAGCCGATCAGCGAGCCATTGCGGAACCACTTCACCAGACATCCCGCGGCTCCGCTGGCCCCGCCGCCGTCCTTCACGGTCATCACGTAGTGGTACTGCGTGCCTGCGGCGGTGACGGAGGAGAGGTCCGTGTTGTTCGTCACGGTGCTGCCTCCATCGAGCTTCGCTTCCAGCCGGTGCGAGCCGAGTGTCCCGCCGTTGTTGATCGATAGGAAGAGATTGTCGTTCGCAACGAAGTTGCCGGGTGCGGTGGCCGAGTCGATGATCTCGCCTGCTTGGGCACCGGGACCGCTGGTCATCGACGCACTGCCGAAGTCGAAGAGCCGCTGCCAGTTCTTCGATGAGACCGGAGTGGCCCACGCCTCGAATGTCAGGTCCGGCCGCGACGAGACGATGCCGTTTGGCAGGTCAAGGTAGGCGGAGATGTTAGAGGCGGTCTGGTTGCCATTCGTCGCTGCGGATGACAGCACGAGTTGGCTGCCGGTGAGCGTGGCGCCATTACCGCGGACCGTTGCTACTTCGCCGGTGGCGATGTCGAGGAAGGTCGTGCCGGCCGGGGCATTCCCCGCGGCCGTGTCAAAGGTCCAGCGACGTGTCGGGATGGGTGCCGGGGCAGGTGGCTCGGGCGGGCCGACGGCGGGATCGGGCCCGGCGGCGAAGCTCGCGGTGATCTCGCCCTGCGTGATGGCCCTGCGATAAATGCGCAATTCGTCGAGGGCCATGTGTGAATTCGAATCGCCCGAGTACATCGAGCGGCCGATCCAGTTGTTCACGTCCTCCATGCCGCTGAGGCGGAAGGGGAAGTCCATGGAATTCTGGAGCGCGCCATTCCGATACCACCGGGCTTGGCAACCGCCGGAGCCATGCGTGCCGATGCCATCTTCCACTACCAGCACGTAGTGATACATGGTCCCCGCAGTGGTCGCGGCAGTGGAGAAGGAGTACTGCGCGGCATTCCCGTCGTATTGCCCCTCCAGTTGCTGGGAGTTCATGTTCCCGGCATTGTTGAAGGTGAGGCTGAGATTGTCGTAGCCGGTGGTGTTTCCCGGGGCAGTGCCGGTATCGAGAACTTCGCCCGCGGCGGCTTCGCTGCCGTGCGAGGAAGCACAGCGCCCGAAGTCGAAGAGGCGCTGCCAGTTCTTCGACGAGAGTGGCGATGCCCACGCCTCGATGGTCATACTCGGCGTCTGCGAGATCAGCCCGTTCGGCAGGTCGATGTAGGCGGAAATCGTCGAGGCGGGTTGATTGCCGGTGGTGCTGCCGGGGAGGACCACTGCACCTCCCGTGAGCGATCCGCCATTGCCGCGGAGGGTCGCAACCGTGCCACCGATGCTGTCGGTGAAGGTGGTGCCGGAGGGCGTTTCGGCTTGGGCCTGGGTGGTGAAATCCCAGAGATTGTCCGGCACAGGGGCGGGGTCCGGTTCGGGTGTGCCGAGTTGGTCCGGACCCGCGGCGATACTCGCGGTGATCTCGGCAGAGGTCAGCACGTGATCGTAGATGCGCACCTCGTCGTAGGCGATGTTGGCATTGCTGTCCGCGCTGTACATCGAGCGGCCCAGCCAGTTGTTCCGGTCCTGGATTTCGGACAGCCGGAAATTCACGTCGAGCGTGCTGACCAGCGTGCCATTCAGATACCAGGCCAACTGGCCCCCCGTAGCGCCGGAGGCACCCGCTCCATCGGTGAAAGTGCAGAGGAAATGATACCGCGTGCCGGCTGTCAGATTCGCGCCGGTGTTGCTGCCGAGTTCCGTCCCGCCATCGAGCCGTGCCATCATCCGCTGGGTGTTCGCGGTCGTGTCCCGGTGGATCGCCAGGGCGACGTTGTCGCTGGAGGTGGCGTTATTCGGTGCCTGGGTCGCGGTGGGCAAGATCTCACCGGCTAGCACCTGGCCTCCGCCGCGCACGTTGTTGGAAAGCTGGCCCATGCGACCGAAGTCAAAGAGGCGCTGCCAATTCTTGATCGAGACCGGTGTGGCCCAGATCTCGATGGAGAGATTCGTCTTGGAAGAGATCAGCCCGTTCTGCAGATCGACGTAGGCGGCGATGTTCGCCGGAGTCTGGTTGCCATTCGTGTTGCCCGGAATGGTCAGCGCCGCGCCGTCGAAGGTGGCGTTGTTTCCCACCACCGTCGCCGCGGACGTGCCGGTGCGATCCTCGATGGTCGTGCCTGCCGGTGCATTGCCGGGCGCATTGTTGAATGACCAGCGGTTGACGAGATCGGCTTGGGCGCAGGTCAGGAGGGACACGGCGACCAAGGAGTGTACAGGCCTCCAAGGCCCGTGCATCCGGCGGGAGTTCATGGCGTTTTTGCAGGTGGGTCGCGCGGAGTGGAGGATTGGGTTTCGCGACACCTTGATTGAAAGCGCAATACGCCGTCCGGGTCTATGATCGGATGGCCGGGGGTGGAGGATTCATACCCAAGTGCCAAGGGTGTCTACGGCCGGGCCAAGGAAAACAAAATGGACCCGGCCGGAGCCGGGTCCATTCAGATAGGTTTATGGGGGTAGAAAGGAAGATATCAGGTGGGATCCGGACCGAATTGATTGGGGCCGACGGTGCCCCGAAGGAAACCGCATTCCACGAGGGTCCAGATGCCGCCGACGATGGGAATCAAGGCGATGAGAACCCACCAACCGGACTTGCCGCGGTCATGCCAGCGCTTCACTCCGAGGGCCAGGCCGATCCAAACCAGTGGGATGTAGAGAAGGATAACGATGATGGAAAAAAGTCCGCCTCCACTTACTGCGCCTGTCTCGGGGTCCACAGAGGGTCCGATAATGAAGCTCAGAATTCCAATGATGATTCCGATGACGAGGCCGCTCGCGATCGCCCAGAGCCAGTAAGTGCGGCGAGGGATCCTCCCGTTGAACGAGAATAGGGTCTCCTTAAGCATCTGCTGGGAGATGGCAGGCATGGACTTGCTCGAACTTGATGGGGGCTGATATGGGTCAGTACTCATACACTATGTTAGATGCCACACGCTTTCATTCTGGCAATTTGAAAGCTGTGTCAGTTTCTCGATGAGAGAGATTGCGGAATGCGACCTTTAGTGCGGATTTTCAGCCTCGTGAATGACGCGAAGGAGACCAATCGAAAATCGCCCCAGCCTCTTGACGCTGCCCAGGCTTTGAGCCGGCCTGTCATTCCCGCGCGGGGACTACGGATCCCCACGTGAGGCCGACGCGGACCTCGTCAAAGGTGGCGGGGAACTTTCCTTCCTTGCTGCCGGATCGGACGACGATGCGGTCGAAGTCCGGCACGTCCTGGTAGCGGAAGTCCCGCACGGCTCCGGACTCCGGTTCGCCGGGCAGGGGATCGACGAAGATGTCCGTGACGAGCCGCGTGCGGTCGATGCGGATGACGAAGAGGTGTGTCTCGCCGTCCATGGGGATCGCGTAGGAATTCTGCGTGAGCGATTGCTTCAGGCGCGAGCCATAGGTGTTCGCGATGCTCAGCTTGCCCACGAAGAGTTCCTCGCGGTCCTCCTGATAGAGCAGCAGGCCGGAGAAGCAGTCCGGAGCGCTGCCGGAATTCCGCATGAGGAAGCTGATGTAGGTGACGCCGTCACGGGCGAGTTCCTCCGGGGCGAATCGCAGGATCGCGCCCTCGAATTTCTCTCCGGTGGTCGTGATCGAGCCGCCGGTGGCCGCGAGATCGCGTCCATCCCGGGTGAAGGAGAGGCCGGTGGCGTCGAAGGTCCCGGCGCCTTCCCACAGGGCTCCGGGTCTCGCGCCGATGCCCAGCATCGCGGCTCCGCGCACTGCTCCGGGCGTGTAGCCGGCGAAGGCCTCCGAGATCCGCAGCGCCGCGGGGAAGGACGTGGGATCGGCAGCGAGCGTGCCGTAGAAATTCTCGATGGAGTCGGGGAAGCCATCCCCGTCCCGGTCCGGCGACACGGGGTCCAGCGGAACGGCCAGCCGCTGGGCGAGATACTCGGTGGGCACGAGCACGCCACCCTTGAGGATGGCTGCCTTCTCCGATTCCAGGTTTTGCGCTGGAGTCGTCTCGGGCGATGCATTCGCCGTCACCAGGCCCTCGATCACGTGGACCTCGGTACCGCCGGTCTGCGTGCCGGTAGCGGTGACGAAGCGGGTGCCAAAGTCGATGACGCGACCGTCCACGGTATCGACGGTGAAGCCGCTGGCGTAGGGTGGGGCGTAGGTGCTGACGCGGCCTTTTTCGAGGCGGATCTTGTCCGGCCCGTCGATGTGCAGGTTCGCCGGTCCGCGGATCTGCAGGCGGGCTCCCCCGCGCATGGCGATCCCGATTTCCGAGCCATCAGGCACTGCGACGGAGCCCCGTGGCAGCGGTTGGCCGATCCGCAGGCCCACCATCTCGGCGAGGCTGTCTGTATCGGTGACCGTGGCGGCCACCTCGCGCGAGCCATTCCCGGAAAGATGGCCGCCCGCGAAGTAGGAGAGAGTCGCCAGCGCGGCGATGCCTGCCGCGATCCCCAGCGCATGCGGCCAGCGGCGGACCACTGTGGGCATCGCGATGATCTTCTGCCCGGGAGCGGCCAGAGGGTCGGGCAGATCTTCAGCCTCCAGTGCCACCTCGGCGAGCAGCTCGGAAAGGTAGGCATCTTGGCGCGAGGGGTCCGCACGCAGCGCTTCCTCGAATTCACGCAGCTCCGCCTCCGTGAGGTCCTGCGACTTCAGGCGATCGATCCAATGTTGCCAATCCGGGTCCATGCTCGTGGTTCCAAGGGGCTTACTTGAAAAATGGGCGAAGGTTACTATAGGAATCGTGGGAATCTGATCAATCGTCCGCCAGTCGGCCCGCGAGCCTGCCGAGGATGCAGTTCTTCAGTTGGTTCCGGATGCGGAAGAGCTTTTGTTTCAGCGCACCCTCCGTGGTGTTCCATTTCCCGGCGATTTCATCGAGTGGCATGCGGGTGTGGTAGCGCAGGTCGAGCAGCGAGACGCTCTCGCCGGGCAGCAGCTTGCGGCACTCGGAGAGGGCACCGAGCCATGGCCCGAGGTCGTCGGCGCGGGCCTCCGCAGCACCGGCGAGATGGTCGAGGAGTTCTTCGGACGGCACGGCCTTTTGCCCCTGGTAGCGGCGCAGGTAGGAGAGGCACTCGAAGCGGGCGATGGCAAAGGACCACGACTTGAAATCGGTGCCCGGAGTGAAGCGCTCCTTCTTCCGCAGGATGATCGCATTCACGTCCTGCAGCACGTCGCGGGCGTCCTCCGGATTGAAGACCATCGAGCGGATGAAGAAGTAGATCCGCTGCTGGTGGGCGACGAGCAGCGACTCGAAGCTCCCCGCTTCCGGAGGATCCGGCGTGGGGGAAGGGGGGAGGGGGCCGCTCATGCAAGGCGCAGCCACACCGAATCCGCGGAGGATTTCAATAGCCGAGTTTGTGCAGCGAGCGGACGCCACCCGTCAGGTCACGCCTGCCGCGAGGGCTTACCGGAAAAGTTTCACGGATGACCGTAACCGAAATGCGGGCGGTACGTAGGCACCTGAATGCCACCGGGAAGGAACCCGGTGCAAGAACCCCAACCCGACTCAAACCCGCCCATGATGATCCTGAGAAAAATAGGTCCGGTCGCTCTTCTGATCGCGGTGACGCCCTGTGCGCATGCCGAGATCTTCGCCCGTGAAGATTTCAACTACAGCAATGGCAACCTCGCCGGGAACCACGGGGGGCTTGGCTGGATGAGCGGCTGGATGGCCATCGGAGGGACGCCCACGGTGGCCGGTTCGAAGGGCGTGGTGAACGCCGTCTCGAACCAGCAAGCGGGCCGCCTCATCTCTTCGCTGCAGGAGCCGCCCGTCGGAGGGACGAAGATCGTGTGGATCTCGTTCGAAGGCCAGCAGTTCACGAATGTGCCCGCCACATCCACGACCGCCAGCTTCGGCGGGCTCGGTCTGTATCGCGGGAATACCGAGAAGCTCCTCATTGGAAAGGCGTGGCCCGGTCCCTACGAGTGGCGCGCCGGCACCGGCAGCACGCTCGTCGGCCCCACGGTGCCGGTGCCCACGCTTTCCCCCACGATCATCGTCGCGCGGATCACCATGATCGACGGTGCCAATGACACGCTCGACGTGTGGATCAATCCCGCGGACACCAGCAGCGTGACTGCGCTGGGTGCGCCGCAGATCACGCGGACGAATGTGGACCTTTCCTTCGACACCCTGCGGATCCGCTCCGGCGAGGGCGATGCCGCGGTGACCGCGGAGAGCTGGGCCTTCGACGCCGTGACGGCGGGTGATGACCTCGCCGACGTGGTGGCCGCCGACAGCGATGGCGACGGGATGCTGGACGCTTGGGAGAATGCCCACGGCCTCATCGTGGGCGTGAACGACGCTGCCGAGGGCGTGACGAACCGCGACAACGACGGCTTGTCGAATTTGCAGGAATTCCTCCGCAGTACCGACCCTAACAACCCGGACACGGACGGGGACGGAATCCTGGATGGCGCGGAAACCGACACCGGCATCTACGTCAGTGCATCGGATACCGGGACCAGCCCGATACTCGATGACACCGATGGCGACGGCTATCTCGACTTCGAGGAGAACAACAGCGGGATCTTCGTCAACGAGGCGAACCCCGGGACGAATCCGAACCTCGCCGACACGGATGGAGACGGGGCGGGCGACTACTTCGAAGTGCTCCGCGGCACGAACCCGAACCTGCCGGACTCCGTCCCTTCACCCGGAAATCTCGCGCTCGTGGGCAGCGATGACTTCTCCTACGAGGATGGCGGCGTGGCTGGGCAGAGCGGCGGCGATGGCTTCGACTATGACAATAGTACCAAGAACGACGGCTTCCTCGGCCACCGTGGCCTTGGCTCTTCCGACTGGAACAACCAGCAAGGCGTCAACACGATCGCCGGTGGCAAGCTGCTCACGCGCGACAGCGGTGCGAAGCGGGAGTTCAGCGGGCCGGGTGAGGGAGACTTTCCGGGCAGCGGGGAGATCCTCGGGGCATTCGGCGAGGAGGAGCACATGGCAGGCCGCGTGGTCTATGCCCGTGCCGACTTCAAGCGCGGGGCAGGTGCAGTGTGGAATGGCATCTCGTTCTTCGAGTATGGCACCGAGCGCGCCTTCGCCGGGGTGCCGACCCTCGCGAATCCGGCCTCGGGAGAGCTGGAGTTCGCGATCGGACAACCGTCGCCCACGCCCGTTTACTCGGGCATCAAAGTACAGCCCGGGCGCGATTACACGCTGGTGGTGAAGGTGGACTACACGAATGACCTGCTGAGCATGTGGGTGAATCCGGACCTGACGGCCACGGAGCCGGCCCCGACGCTCACCATTCCCTACACCCAGGCGAATCCCGTCACGTCCGTCCGCCTCGCATCCGGCGGCACGGATGCGACCGAGTGGGATCACCTCGTGGTGGGCACGGAGTGGTCGGCGCTGTCGGTATTCCCCGGCGTCGTCCCGGCGGATGACGACTATCAGGCGTGGATCGATGGTTATGAGGTGGGTGGCGAGACGGGCTTCGATGAAGACCCTGACCGCGACGGCCTCAGCAATGGCATCGAGCACGTGCTGGGCTCCGACCCGGCAAGCCCGGGGCAGGGCCTGCGGGATGTCCTCGCGTCCGCAGCGGGCTCCTTCAGCTTCCGCCACAGCCGGTCCAATGCTTTGGCATCGGACGTGAGCGCGTCGTATGAATGGTCCACCGACCTCGTGAACTGGCACGCGTCCGGCGAGTCCAGTGCGGAAGGAGTGACCGCGACGATCGCGGAGAACGTGATCGTCGACAATGCCGCACCCGACGTGGACGAGGTGGAAGTGACGGTGACCGTGACCGGCGGGTCCGGCGCCAAGATCTTCGCACGTCTGAAGGCGGACCGGAATTGATCTCCCCAGAGAGTGTTGTAGCCAAGGAGGCTTCCCCGTCATGCGGGGGAGCCTCCTTTTTGGGGGTGCGAGCAGGGTGTCGATTGGCACTTGGCAGCACCGGCTCCCTCCCTAGCTTCATGTCATGCGTCGGCTCCGCAATGACTTGCCCTACACCTTCCGCCCCCCGAGGCCGCGGGCGTGGTTCCGGCCCATCGGGCTGATGGCGAACCGCTACTACCTCCAGAAGAAATTCGCGGTCACGAAGCTCGATGACTCCGGCTTCGACCGGGTGCGAGAGCTTTCCCGCGCGGGGCATGCGGTATTGCTCGCGCCGAACCACGCCGACCACTCGGACCCGCACGTGATGACCGAGCTGGTCGCGCGGCACGGGATGAAGTCGCATTTCATGGCAGCCCGCGAGGTCTTCGAGATCAGCAAGCTCGGCTCCTTCGCGCTGGAGAGCATGGGCGTCTTTTCCGTGGATCGGGATGGCCCGGATCTCTCGGCGATCAAGACGGCGATCACCCTTCTGGAAAGCAGCAGCGATCCGCTGGTGATCTATCCCGAGGGCGAGATCTATCACCACCACGAGCGTCTGGACCCCTTGCACGAGGGCGTCGCGTCCATCCTGCTGAAGGCCGCCGCCCGGCTGAAGGATGGCAAGGAGGCCTACCTCGTCCCGGTGGGCATCCGCTTCCTGCATGATCCTCTGGTTGAGGAGACCTTCCGCGACCGGCTGTCCCGGCTGGAGGACCGCATCGGCTGGACACCGCGGCCGGCACTGCCCATCGACGAGCGGATCGTGAGGCTCGGCACCGGCCTGCTGGGGCTGAAGGAAATGGAGCATACGGGTGAAGCCGGGCGCGGGCAGATCCAGGATCGCCTCGCCACGCTGTGCGATGCGCTGCTGACCATCGCGGAAGCACGCCATGGCCGCGACCCGAAGAGCGCCACCGCCCCGGAGCGCGTGCGTGCCCAGCGCTATCGCATCCGGAAGCGCCTGCTCGATGCCGAGAAGCCGCCGACCTTCGTGGAGCGTGATGAATTGCTCGACGATCTCGACCGCGTCTTCACCGCGCTGCAGGCCCACAGCTACATCGGCGATTACTTTCTCGCTGAGCAGACGCTCGACCGCCGGGCGGAGACGATCATGAAGCTGGAAGAGGACCTGCTCGGCTTTCCGAACTACCCCTCGCCACGCACCGCACGCGTCACTGCGGGCGAGCCCATCCCCGTGAGCAGCATGCTCGCGGCGGGAGAGCTTCCCGCCAAGGGCGGCGCGGGGCAATTGACCGGCCTGCTGGAAGAGCGGCTGTCAGCCTTGCTGGGGTGACTCGTCCGCCGGGCTGACCGAGAAGTAGAAGGTGGAGCCCTCCTGAACCTCCGACTCCACCCACATGCGGTGGCCGAGCCGCTGGACGACCTGCGCGCAGAAGGCGAGGCCGATGCCGGTGCCCTTCGTTTCCCCGCCGCGGTCGCTGAAGAAGTATTCGAAGATCTTGTCCCGCTTCTCCGAGGGGATGCCGCGGCCATCGTCACGGACGTAGATCACGGTGCCATGGGTCTCGTCCGCCCGCGCACCGATCTCAATGTGGAGGTTCTTCGATTCCGAGCGAGCATGCGTCAGCGCGTTCCGCAGCAGGTTGCTCAGCAGGTGATGCATCTGCGACTTCGGCCCGCGGATGCGTGGCAGCGACATGATCTGGATCACCGCTCCCTCGGTGCGGCCGCTCATGTGGAGCTGGTCCACGATCTCGCGCGCCATTTCCGCGAAGTCGATGTCCTCGATGGTGGAGTTCATCTCCGTCTCGGAGAATTCCAGCATGTCGTTGGTGAATTTCGCGAGATTCCCCAGCGACCTGCTCGCGAGACCGGCGAGCTGCGCGACCTCGGGGGCAGTGGATTCGCTCTTGTACTCCAGCAGCGAGAGCGCCATCATGCCGGACTGGAGTTGGTTCTTCACCTCGTGGGCGATGATTCCGGCGAAGCGGCGCAGGTCCTGGTTCGAGCGTTCCAGCAGGATGTTTCGCTTGCGGACCAGCTCCAGGATGCCGGCACGCACTTCGGTGGTGAGCACGGTGGTAGAGTCGGGCCACGGCATCGCTTGTCCGCGGACGGTCTCCTGCCACGCGGCGAAGCTGCTGCGCGGGGAGAGCACGCCGCTTTCATCGCGGAACTTCGCGTTCGTGGGATCGCCGGCCCACTTCACGCGCTTCACCGCCTCGTCGCGGAAGACCACCAGCCACGCGTGTTCGCCGAGGTGGATGGCCACGAGTCCGGCGGCGCGGGGAAGGCCCTCCGCCAGGCTGGGGAAGAGGGTGGATGCCTCGTGGGTGATCACGATGCCCTGGTCGCGGTGCTTCTCGAGCTGCTGGCGCAAGGATAGCAATTCCAGGTCTTCCGGCGCGGAGCCTTCCGAGCGGATGCCCTGGAGCGACAGGACGGCGGCACCGTCCGCCTTGAAGAGATCTCGCAGTGCCGGAAGCGTTTCACCGAGGCTGCCCACCGGATCGGCGTAGTCCTTCAGGCCGGTGATGAGGTCCAGCGCCATGCGTCGGGCGGAGGACATGCGGAGGTTTTCCAGGCTGGCCTGCTTTGCCTTGAGCTGCGCCGACATGACGATGGCGTAGAGGCAGGCCGTCGCACGGATGGCATAGGAGACAAAGCGCGGCGTGCGGTGATGGCACGCGATGAGGCCCCACAGCTTGCCATCGACGACCAGCGAGATCGAGAGCGAGGAAGCCACGCCCATGTTCTTCAGATACTGGACGTGGATGGGGGACATGCTGCGGAGCACGGCGCGGCTCATGTCGAGCGGGGCACCCGTTGCGGGATGCAGCGCGGGAACGAGCGGCACCGGGGTGGCGTGGACGTCCTGCAGCAGGCGCACCGGATTCTTCAGATACAGCGCGCGGGCCTGCGGCGGGATGTCGCTGGCCGGGTAGTGGAGATCCATGTAGGGCTCCATCTCCGGTTCCACGGCTTCGGCGATCACCACGCCATGGTAGTCCGCGGCGAAGCGGTAGATCATCACCCGGTCGAAGCCCGTGAAGGTCTTCACCTCGCGCGCCATCACGGCAGCGATATCACGGGCATTGCAGACGCCGGAGAGCTGGGCAAGCGAGCGGTGGACGATCTGGAGGTAGTTGTCCAGACCCTCGGTGGACTCGTGGCCCTGGTGGGGAAATGCGGGATCGTTTTCCAGCTCCACCACTGTCTCGCCTGATTCCAGAATGTGGACGATGCCATCGAAGAACCTGACCTCGTCTCCCACGGCCACGGGCACGCGGAAGGGATTCACGTAGGTCGTGGCGGCCTCGCGCACCAGTCGCTCCACCGGGCCGCGTGCATCCGGCGGGACGATTTCGAGGAATGCCGTGCCTGCCAGCGCCGCGGGATCGCGTCCGATGAGGTCCGCTGCACTCGCGCTGACCTGGAGGATCTCCAGTCGCTCCGTGGCCAGCACGAAGAGCACGCCATGCGGCTGCACCGAGCCCGGGATGTGGATGGGCTCGCGGGCGCAATCGTCGGTGTCCGGTGTCGGAAGGGATGATGGAATGGAGTCGCTCATCAAGGCGTGGCAGGAGTGGCGGAAGTGACGCCGAAGGAGGTGATGAAATTTTCGAAGGCCTTTACCGCGGATTCCGCCGCGTCTTTCCGGAAGTCGTCATCGGCTTCGAGTGAATCGAGCCATGCGGTGAAGTCCTTCCAGCGGGTGCGGTTCTGCTCGCCGAAGCCGGTCATGAACCGGCAGGCATCGGCAGGCACGGTGCCTGTGTTCTTTTCCAACTCGGCGAGCAGGATGGCACCGCCGTGGATGCTGCCTTCCAGCACGTAGAGGCAGCCGATGGTGCGTGCCGCGTCACCTTGCGGCGCAGGCGTGCCATCAAGCGCAGGAACGGGATGCCCCAGCGTGTTCAGGTCCGCGGTGAGCGAGTGATAGCGCGCCTTGCGGGCGTCCAGATCCGGCAGGCCGAGATCCGCGAGCAGTGCCCAGTCAAGCTGCGACCAGCACGTCGCAAGACCGTCGTGGAAGCGCTCCAGATAACGGGCGTAGGCTTCCCGGTCCGAGGTGATCTCTTCGCCGGAGATCTGTCGGTCGAGCTGCTGGTGGGACGAGTGAGTCGCGGCCCGCAATGCCTGGAGGAGTGTCATGCGCCTGAACCGAACTGCCGGTAAATGGCCGTCGGTGCATGAATTTGTCGCGGATCATTGGCAGGTGCAATTTTTTCGTTCAGAACGAGCCTTCGGAAAAACCGAATGGCTCGTTCGGCCAAAGGAAAATCGTCATGCGCATCAAGGTTGGCGGGCACGAAATTGCAGCGTGCATGATCCCCGTGGCATCAAGGTTTTCTCAACGGAAGAAGTCGCACCGGGCCAAGCAAGCCGGATGGCAGGGGAGGCAATGAAGACGCGTCGAAATCCTTGTAGTCGATGTTCACAAAGTTGATTTCGTGGAAGGATTTCCACGGGATCTTGCGCCGGTCGAGGTCGGTGATGCGGTTTGCGGCGAGGTTCGAGACTTCGATTTCGAGGACGTTCGTGCCCTTCTCTAACAGATCGCTGGCGTCGATCCGATGCGGTGGTGTCCAGCAAGTGCCCGCATCCTTTCCATTGATCCGCACCCTTGCAGTATGCGCGATCTCGCCCAGATCGAGCACGGCCGGAAAGCTCTCATCCAGCGTGAACTCCAAACGATAGAGCGCGGTGCCGGAGAAGCTGCGGAAGGCGTCTCCGGCCTGCTCCGTCCAAGAGCCCAAGGTAGAAGTCTCGAAGGAGGCGGGCAGTGCCGGGCCTCCCTCGAGGAAGCTGACCTTCCACGTGCCGGCCAGCGGGAGCGATTCGCCGCTCGGCTCCAGCGCTGTCCATCGCGGGCCATCGGCCGATCTGTTAGAGAAGGTGCGGATGATGCGCGATTCGCCCGGCGCGAGGCTGAGGTGGATGCCGTCCGTGATCTCGGTCACGCCGCTCCTGCCGGTCATCGGGTCGAGCATCACGGCGGACTTCATCGGCGTGGCAAAGGTCACCTGCTCGCGGAAGTCCTTCCCGGTCGTGTTCACGATGAAGTAGCACCAGCCGTCCTCTCTCCGGCGACGCACGAAGCGAAGCCCATGCTTTGCCAGCGGCTCGGCAGCGCTTCCGGATGCGGCGAGGACCTGCTCCGGATTTCCGCGGACGATGATGCGTCCCCGCGAAACCGGAGTGCCCCCGTCGCCCTTCACCGCAGCGAAGATCGCGGCGAGCTCCTTCTTCCGGTCCTCAAGAGCCGACAGCCCCGGAACGTCGGCAGGAAGCGCGCCCATGAAGACGACGGTGGCTCCCGCTTCCGCGAGGTCGATCAGGCGACGCGCGACATCGGGTGAGAGATGGCGGGTCTCGGGAATGACCAGCAGCTTGTGGGAAGAACCGCCGAGTTCGATGAGGCCACCATTGACCTTTGCATCGGCCAGCAGTCGCTCCGACACGTAGTCGCACGGGACGCCCGCCTTCCACAGATCCATCGCGGCGCGGTAGAATGCGGTTGGATGCAGCCACTTCTCCTGATTGTGCATCGTGAAAAGTGGCAGGCCTTCGCTGCCATCGTGCCAGATGTCGTGGATGGGGAAATACAGCAGCACGTCGGCGTCCGGCCGACCTGCCTGGAGATGGGACTGCACGCGTGCGATGTAGGAATTGAAAGCAGGCAGGTCCTTCCACAGCCCGCCATTCGGCCCCATGTGGGTGGAGGCGTAGAAAAGCCAGCCGGGCCACGGCGCATCCGCGGGAGAGTAGGAGATGCCGTGATAGACGATGTGGTTCACGCCGCCGAGCCAGACGAAATCCGCCGCTTCCTTCAGCTTCGCGGGGGTCACTTGGAAGTGCTCGCCGAGCCAAGTGAAAGTCTCCGCCGAAACGAGCTTCTTCCCGGTGGCGTGAGCCGCGGATGATGCGAACTGGAGCATCGGGATCTGCACTTCATCGACGTGGCGGAAGATCTCCGTTTCCGGGATGTCCGCGACGGCGTAGTGGTCGAGCAGGTTGCCCGGCGAGCCGTGGGCTTGGTTCCTCGTCAGGCTGCCGCGCTGCCCGACCCAGTCGTGCCACTTGGCAAGATACTCGCGATGCAGGTCGCTCATCGTCTCCCGGTAGTCGGCACGGACGCGTGTAACGGTCCCGGCATCGCCCTCGCCGTTGAAGGCGGGGAGCTGCGTGCGCAGGTCGTAGCCGCGAAGCTCCTCGAACCGCGCGAAAAGTTCGTCGGTCCACCCTGCACCGTAGTATTCGAAGGAATCGTGGAAATGGGCGCGCGGCTCGGGGACATCGGGCCGGTCGAGCGCGGTGCCGAAGGGCTTCAGGTAGTTCGCGATTGCCTCCGGTGAGAAGGGGTCGAGCACCCAGCCTGCACCGCCGGGCGCGGCCCGCTTCACCTTCTGGATGCCGTGTTTCGAAGCGAGGCCGTGGACCCTCCAGGTGCCCTCGGCAGGGGTCCAGGTGAGGCGATTCCCTTTCACGAGGTCCATCAGGTCGGCGTCTTGCCCGTCCTCGGATCGTGCAGTCAGCGCCTCGATCTTCCCGTCCGCCACCAGCCGGAAGACCTGCCCTGCCCCGGCGGTTTGGACGATGGGTTTGAGCGATGCGGAGGCGTCCTTTTCCTCCACCCATGGCCCGCCGAAGGGCCAGCCGGTGCCGGTGGTGAGGTCGATGCCCATCCCGAGCCGGGCGCTCTCCCTCGCGGCATGGGCGTAGGCGGCGGTCCATTTTTCGGAGAGGAAGGTCAGGTCGCGATCCTCGTAGCCCTTCGCCCCGTAGATCGGGCAGATCTCCACGCCGCCGAGGCCGGCCTTGGAGAAGGCTTCCAGCTCGCGCGTCAGGTTCTCTGCATCGACGCCGCTGCCGAGCCACCACCAGCGCGTCCACGGCTTCGCCTCGTTCGTGACGGCGGGCCAAGCCGTGTCATCGGCAAGCGCGAGGGAGGAAATCAGCAGGAGCAGGGCGATGGGTTTCATGGGCGGAGGGCCGGTTCATCCCGATGAAACTCCGGAGAGGGGACGGCCCGCAATCCCCCGAAATGAGGTAGGAAGCGGAGTGGGGACAGGCGTCGCGGGGCGATCCGGCAGCCTGTGGGTGAGGGGAAGCGCGTCTTTTGACCCCGGAAATGCGGCTGGCGCAGGATTGGCCACAGTCCGCTTCCGCACTTGCGCCCCCCGCCCGGACGGCCCAGCCTCCGCCCTCCATGATGCACGATCCGGACCAGCACGCCTCCCTCGGGGCGATGTATTCCGACTACTTCCTCGACTACGCCTCCTACGTCATCCTCGAGCGTGCGGTGCCGCACCTCAATGACGGCCTGAAGCCCGTCCAGCGCCGGATCTTGCACTCGATGAGGGAGCTCGACGACGGCCGCTACAACAAGGTGGCGAACATTGCGGGCCACACGATCAACTACCACCCGCACGGCAACGTCGCGATCGAGGAAGCGCTGGTGGTGCTGGGGCAAAAGGACCTGCTGATCGACCCGCAGGGGAACTGGGGAAACATCCTCACCGGTGACGGTGCCGCCGCAGGACGATACATCGAGGCGCGCCTCACGAAGTTCGCGCTCGATATCCTCTTCAGCCCGAAGATCACCGAGTGGATCTCGAACTACGACGGCCGCCGTAAGGAGCCGCTGACGCTGCCGGTGAAATTCCCGCTGCTGCTCGCCCACGGCATCGAGGGGATCGCGGTCGGACTTGCGTGCAAATTCCTGCCGCACAATTTCATCGAGCTGATCGATGCGTCGGTCTGTGCCCTGCGGAAGGAGCCCTTCGAGCTGCTGCCGGATTTCCCCACTGCGGGCATCATGGATGCCAGCGACTACAAGGACGGCCTGCGTGGCGGACGCGTGCGCGTGCGTGCGCGGATTTCTTCGGAGAAGAAGGGGGTGATGCGCATCACGGAGATCCCCTTTGGCACCACCACGGGCGCGCTGATGGACTCCATCGTGGCCGCGGCGGACAAGGGGAAGATCAAGATCGCGAAGATCGAGGACAACACGGCCGCCGAGGTCGATATCCTCGTTCACCTGCCGTCTGGCGTGGATCCGGACAACATGCGCGACGCGCTATATGCCTTCACGGATTGCGAGCTCAGCCTCTCGCCGAATGCCTGCGTCATCGCGGATGACAAGCCGCAGTTCCTCGGCGTGTCCGAGATCCTGAAGCGGAACGCGGAGCACACCAAGGAACTGCTGCGGCAGGAGTTGGAGATCCGCCTCGCCGAGCTTGCCGAGAAGTGGCACTTCAGCTCGCTGGAGAAGATCTTCATCGAGAACCGCATCTACCGCGACATCGAGGAGTGCACGACGTGGGAAGCGGTGCTGAAGGCCATCGACGATGGCTTGAAGCCCTTCAAGAAGCTCCTCAAGCGCGAGGTGACCGAGGAGGATCTGGTCCGCCTCACGGAGATCCGGATCAAGCGCATCTCGAAGTTCGACTCCTTCAAGGCCGACGAGGAGATCAAGGCGCTGGAGAAAGACATCGAGGAGACCGAGAGGAATCTCAAGAACCTCACGAAGTTCACCATCCGGTGGTTCGAGGACCTGAAGAAGAAATACGGCAAGGGCCGCGAGCGGAAGACGGAGGTTTCCTCCTTCGACCGCGTGGACCGCAGCCAGGTGATCCTCGCCACCGAGACGCTTTACCTCGATGAGAAGAACGGCTTCGCCGGCTACGGCCTGAAGAAGGAGACGCCGGTGGAGCGATGCTCGACACTGGATGACGTGATCATCTTCGGCCAGGACGGCAAGATGCGCGTGGTGAAGGTGGCGGACAAGTTCTTCGTCGGCCCGCGTCCGCTGCGCGTGGCCATCCTGAAGAAGGACGAGGACCTCATTTACTCGATGATCTATCGCGACGGAAAGGAAGGCGCGATCCTGGCGAAGCGCTTCCGGGTCGGCGGTATCACGCGCGACAAGGAGTATGACCTGATGAAGGGCACGCCGGGCAGCCGCATTTTCTACTTCGCCGTCCACAAGAGCGAGGCGGAGAGCGCGGAACAATTGCTCGTCGTCCACATCAAGCCCGCGCTGCGCCTGCGCAACGTGAGCCGTCCCTTCAGCTTCGGCGAGGTGCCGATCAAGGGTCGCAGCAGTGGCGGGAACATCGTCACGAAGCTCCCGATCGACCGCATCGTCCGCGCGCCGAAGGACTACGATCCCGAGGCAGGAGCGTGACTAGCCGGGGAAGGTCGGACGCTTGGAGGTGGGAAGCTTGCTGATCTCGGCGGTCTTCCTTCCTCCGTGGGAATACTTGTAGGTCACGGTGCGATCGGTGATGGCGACGACCTCGGCCGGTTCGTCGAAGATCGGCATGGTCACCTGTCCCGGTTCACGCGGCGGGCTATACATTGGGAGGTCCAGATAGACGTGCTCGAGTTCATTGGAGCCGAGCCGGACGAGGATATGATTGGTGCAGGGCGCGCAACCGTTCGGGACCTCTTCCTGGATCAGCAGCGTCTTGCCGCTGGCACTGGTGAAGAGTCGGATGAAGTCCGTGGGGGAGCTTTCAGGCGAATCTCCGAAGTAGTCGGCATTGAGCGCACTCTCGATCGCCGTGGGAACCGTCATCTCGTCCGTAGTGTGAAGGATGCCGTAGGACGAGAAGGAGTGGGCATATCCATCGGGTGTCGATTGGTGTGGCCCTGCCCGGAAAGTGACTTTCGTCCCCGCGGTCTCCCAGGACGCCGTGGTATTCAAGGTGGTGCCCTGCGGAGTCGACGCCGACGGGACCTCGCGCGAGGCGCAAGCGGTCACGATGAAGCAGCAGGCAATAGCGAGGAGGTGTGGGCGGGTCATGGAAGCGGGAGGTCGGATGGGTCTGTTAGAAAAGCTCCTGTTCCGCTGGTGCGTCCAGACGCTCCCTCGCGACGGACAGGTAGTAGTCATCCATCTCGATACCGGTGAATTCCTTCACTCCCTGCCGCTTCGCGGCGATGGCGGAGCTGCCGATGCCGAGGAAGGGATCGAGCACGCGCGATTCCGTGCCTTTGCCATGGAGGCGGATGCACTGCTCCACCAGAGCGATGGGAAAGCTCGCGGGATGCGGCCGCTCCTTGTCCCGGGACACGATGGTGTCGTAGGGGATGAACCACGTGTTCCCCCGGCAGCGCTTGTCCACGCCACCGGTGTGACCCCAGCGGGCGATGTTCGACTTGTCCTGATACGGCACACCCGCGCCGCGCCGGTCGAGTTTCACGTCGCCGGACTTTGTCAGGTGGAAGATGTATTCGTGGCAGTCGTTCACGAAACGCTGCGAGTTGATCGGCTTGAAGTGGCCCGCGCTGATCTGCTCGCCGCGCCGGGTCTCGACGGTGATCGACTTGATCCAGTGGAAGGTATTCTGAAGCACGAAGAGCGCGTCCGGGCCCTCGGTGAATGCCAGCACGATCTGGTGCGGCATCAGCGGGTTCGCCGGGGCGGCTCCCACGTTCAGGAAAAACGATCCGTCATCGGCCAGCACCCGCTTCACCTCGGCGGCCCATGACTTGCACCACTCGATGAACTCGGCCCGGCCCGCGGTATCGTCAAAGCTGCGGTAGTTGATGCCGAGATTGTAGGGAGGCGACGTGACGACGAGATCCACCGAGCCATCCGGCAAGGTGGGCAGCACTTTCAGGCAGTCGCCATGGTGGAGCACGGAGGAGAGCATGCGTGATCCCGCACCGTGCCGCCAAGGTCGGATTGGGACACGGGAAAAAGCGCCCTGCCGAAAGCGCTCAGCGCAACTCCGATACCGCCCCAAAGTCCGGCCAAGGCTCGGTTTGCCGACCTTCGTTACGCATGAAATCCGCGATGATTTCCTCATCGGTCATGGAGGCCCGGGTCTTCGTGGCAGCATCGCCTCGCACCCAGGACTCAAATGTCCCCAAGTCCACCTGAGGCGGCGGCGGATGGTCGGACATGTCCGGCAGGCTGAGTTCGATGGTCTTCATTGCGGTCCCCGGATGAGGTCGAAAGCCTGCGGTCCTGCGTAGCGGTTGCAGAGTTCCTTGAGTTCGGAATCGTCGAGCTTGGTGGCAGAGTAGCGCAGAAGGCTTCTGATATCCAGCAGGTCTTTGTGATCCCTCGTCTCGCCATCTTTCAGGGCGAACAGCTTCATCGCAAGCAGTGCTCTGAACCCCAGCATCGGCACGCTAAGTGGCAGCGGCGATGCCTCGGACGTTTCGCGCATCGTTCCAAATGTCGCGTCGTCCACCCAGATCAGATCGATGTAGGGCACCGACGGATCGCGGCGGTGCTTGAAGCGGCAGGCCATGCCATCCGTCATGCGCTCGAATCCGAGGCTCTCCATGAGTTCGGATGCCTTGCGAATTTGCGAGCGCTTGCAGATCCAGTCGATATCGAGCGTGGCCCGCGAATAACCGTGGAAACATACCGCCCATCCTCCCGCGAGAAGCAGGGGGATGCCGTCACTCTCGAAACGCTGTGAAAGCGAATGCGCGAATTCCGGAAGATGGCGTTTCGGGCTCATGACCATTTTCAGACTCCCAGCTTCCCCTTCAGCAGATCCGTCACCTGTTTCGGGTTCGGCTTGGTGGAGGAGGCTTTCATCACCTGGCCGGTGAGGAAGTTCAGGAGCTTTTCGTTGCCGGCCTTGATCTCTTCGACCTGCTTGGGATTTGCGGCGATCACCTGATCGCAGAGGGCGTCCAGTTCACCGGCGTCGGCAGGCTCGAAGCCGAGTTCCTTCGCGACGGCGGCAGGATCCTTGTCCGGTGCGTCGAGGAGCACGGCGAGGACTTCCTTCGCCTGGCTGAGGGCGAGGGCTCCACTTTCAACGAGTCCGAGCAGCGCGCCGGTCTTCTCCGGAGGCAATGGCGAGTCGGAGATCGCGACGGAGCGATCGTTCAGCGAGCCCAGCAGAACGTTCAGCAAGAAATTCGCGGCCTTCTTCCCGGGCACGCCGGGCGTGGCGGCGAGGGCTTCGAAGTAAGTCGCCAGTGGCAGGTCGGACGAGAGCACCGAGGCGTCGTAGGCGCTGACGCCGTAGTCGGCTTCGTAGCGCGCGGAGCGCTCGTGAGGACGCTCGGTCAGCAGCGGACGGACCTTTTCCAAGATCGGCGCGGTGACGATCGGCAGGAGGTCGGGGCAGGGGAAGTAGCGGTAGTCGTGCGCGTCTTCCTTCGTCCGCATGAGCTGCGTCTCGCCGCGGTCGTCGTCCCAGCGGCGGGTCGATTGGATCTGCGGGATGCCCGCGTCGAGTTCCTCGGCCTGCCGCTCGACCTCATGGGCGATCGCGCGGCGGACGGCGGAGATGGAGTTCAGGTTCTTCAGCTCGATCTTCGCACCGAGGGGATCGCTCTCCTTGCGACGGAGGGAAATGTTCACGTCGCAGCGCATCTGGCCCTTCTCCATGTCGGCATCGGAAATGCCGCCCTGCTGGAGGATCATCTGGAGCGAGCGGAGGTAGGCACCCGCCTCCTCGCCGGACTGGAGGTCGGGCTCGCTGACGATCTCCATCAGCGGCGTGCCGGCGCGGTTGAAATCGATCAGCGACGACGTGCCGAGGTGGGTGGACTTGGCCACGTCCTCCTCCAGATGGATGCGGTTCAGGCGGACCTTGTGGCCGGGGCGGGCGATGTTTTTCCGCGCGTCCGTGGGGTAGCAGTGGTCGTAGAGTGGGACCCCGCCGCCGATGCAGAGGGGGTAGTCCATCTGCGTCGTCTGGAAATTCTTCGGCATGTCCGGATAAAAGTAGCTCTTGCGGTCCCAGCGGGAGATCTCCGGGGATCCGCACTCGAGCAGCAGTCCGGCGAGCAGCGTCTTCTCGATGGCGTGGCGGTTCAGCACGGGCAGGGCGCCGGGCAGTCCGAGGCAGACCGGGCAGGTGCGGGTGTTCGGCTCCTCGCCGAAGGAGGTTTCGCAGGCGCAGAACATCTTCGTGCGCGTTTTGACCTGGCAGTGGACTTCGAGGCCGATGGTGACCAGATAGGACATTGGGAAAGTCGGAAATTCGGAGATTTGGGAAATCCGGGAAGCTCGTCCGGCGGGCCGATCCTTGGCCATTGGCGGCCAGTGACTCAATCCCTCAATCGTCCAATTTCCGCATCTCCATGTCGCTCCCGACTCTTGCCAACTCCGCCTTCCCGGTGCATGGCCGGGGGCCGCCGACCCCGCACGGGGAGGTGAAAAATCCCCATGACTTTCGAAATTGGCCTCACCCTGGCGGTCATCGTCCTGACGCTGGTCGCATTCATCCGCGAATGGGCGGCACCGGACGTCATCGCCCTGACCGTGCTGGTCGGCGTGGTGGCGCTGGGGCTTGTCGGCATGAACGACATGTCCTCGGTCTTCAGGAACGAGGCCCCGCTCGCCATCGCGGCGCTCTTCATCATCGGTGGTGCCCTCGAAGCCTCCGGCGCGGTGGATCACATCGGGCGCGTGCTGCGGGACAAGCTGCCGTCGAATACCCGCAAGGCGATGCTGGCCTTCGCGCTGCTGACGGCATTCTTCAGCGCGTGGATGAACAATACCGCCATCGTGGCCATCCTGCTGCCAGTGGCCCTTGGATTTGCCCGGAACCGGGATATCGCTCCCTCGCGGCTGCTCATGCCGCTGTCCTACGCCTCCATTCTCGGGGGCTGCTGCACGCTCATCGGCACGTCCACGAACCTGCTGGTGAATGGTACGCTGAAGGACATGAAGATGGAGCCGATGACGATGTTCCAGCTCGCGCCGATCGGCATCCCGCTGTCGATCGCGGGCATCGCCTACCTGACGATCTTCGGTCCGAAGCTGATCCCGTCCCGCACGACCATTTCCGGCAGCCTGGAGATCAAGGAACGTGCGACACCGCTCTACCACATCCTCATCGGCGAGAATTCCCCGCTGGTGGGCAAGCGCCTGAGCGAGACACCCCTCTTTGACCGAGGCCGGCACGTCCACATCATGGAAGTGCGCCGCAAGGGCGCGCGGGAAATGCACGGGCTGAACACGCTGACCATCGAGAAGAACGACCGCTTCCTTATCGCCCTGCACGGCCGCCGCGGGAAGGCGGGCAAGGCCGAGGACCTGTGCGAGGAAATCGGGGCGAACCTGCTCTCCACCATCGACGGCGTGGTGACGGAACTCGTGGTGCGCGACGAGGCATCGCTGGCCGGGCAGACGCTCGCGCGGTCGGATTTCCGCCAGCGCTACAACAGCGTGGTCATGGCGGTGCATCGCAATGGCGTGAACATCACCAACCAGCTCGCCGAGATCCCGCTGGAGGGTGGCGACACGTTGCTGGTCATTACCGCGCTGAACAACCTCGACGCGCTGGAGTCCACGCGGGACTTCATCCTCACCGATGCGCCGGAGGATTCCCCGGTGACCACGGTCAACAAGAAGCCGCCGCACCATGCGTGGGTTTCCTGGGCGGTGCTGATCGGCGTGGTCCTCATCGCCACGCTCACCGATTTGCTGGGAGGGGAGCAGGGCGTGTTCAAGTGGCTGCCCGTGATCCCGATTCACTTTGCCGCCATGGTCGGTGCCCTGGTGCTGCTGTGGTCGAAGATCGTCACGCCGCGCGAGGCCTACGGAAGCATCGACTGGCAGGTGCTGCTGATGCTCTACGGCCTGCTGGGCCTGGGGCTGGCAATGCAATCGACCGGCACGGCGAAGTGGCTGGCGGAGAGCATGGTGGACGTGGCGAATGGCTTCGTCACCCCGGAGTGGATGCCCATCGTGATGCTGTGGATGATCTTCCTGCTCACGCTGCTGCTCACCGAGGTGCTGTCGAACAACGCGACGGCGGTGATGATGGTGCCCATCGTGGTGACGCTGGCCGCGAGCCTTGGCGTGAGCCACTGGCCTTACGTCATGGCGGTGACGGTGGCGGCCTCGACGGCCTTCGCGCTGCCCATGGGCTACCAGACGCACATGATGGTCTACGGTCCTGGGGGCTTCAAGTTCTCGGACTTCCTCCGCGTGGGTATCCCGCTGAATATCATCTGCTGGATCGTTTCCTGCCTGCTGATCCCGATTGTCTGGCCGTTTTATCCGTGAGGTAAGGCGGGAAGGTGGCAGGAATGGCGCTGTTATTTCGGGGGCTGCTCTAACAGCTCGCGGTAAACGTCCATCGTTCCGTCAAGCATCGCGGCGAGGGTGAAGGGATGCTTCACCGGTACGGCGGGCGGATTCTCCAGCAGTGCTTTCACCACCGGCACTGCGGCGGCGGGGTCATTTGGAGGAATGCGGCCTGCGGGGTAGAGCAGCGCGAGCTGCTCGCCCACGCCGCCGTGATCGTAGCCCGCGACGGGGATGCCGAGCCCGAGCGCTTCCAGCGTCGTGCGGCCGAATGATTCCGGCTGGGTGGTCAGCGAAAGCACCACCGAGGAAATCGCAAGGATCTCCCGCAGGTCCGAGCGTCCGCCGGTAAAGGTG
This sequence comes from Luteolibacter flavescens, assembly GCF_025950085.1. Classification (NCBI taxonomy): domain Bacteria; kingdom Pseudomonadati; phylum Verrucomicrobiota; class Verrucomicrobiia; order Verrucomicrobiales; family Verrucomicrobiaceae; genus Neoluteolibacter; species Neoluteolibacter flavescens. The sequence continues at coordinate 640,094 of NZ_JAPDDS010000001.1, read as the reverse complement.
ATCCGATCTGCCAATCCTTCCGCACTGAAGAGCGAGCGGATCTCATCGAGATACGCGGCCTTCCGCGGATGCGCGCCACCGGCGATCACGCCGTGCAGGCTGTCGTCGGAAGCGAGTGCCTTGAGGATCTTCGCGAAGTCTTCGTGGCCTTTCAACCGGGTGATTCGGCCGGGCAGGGTGAGCAGGCGCTTTCCTTCCGTCTCGGGGAATTCGCGGTGGAAAGCCTCCAGCCACGCGGCGTTCGGGCGGTAGCCATGCGGGTAGTCGGCGGGGTCGATGCCCCGGTGGACCACGCGCAGCTTGTCCGTCGCGGCCCTCGGGTAGTGTTTCAGCACATGGTCGCGGATGCTTTCCGAGACGCAGATGACCCGCTCGCCGCAGGTCATGATCTCGGAGTAGCGGTTCACGGAATTGAAGCCATGCACGGTGGTCACCAGGCGCGGGCGATTGGCCGGGTCCATGCCGCGCCATGCCAGCCACGCGAGCCATGCGGGCACGCGCGAGCGCAGGTGGAGGATGTCCGGCTTCTCCTCGGCGAAGAGCCGTCGCAGCCGGGACACCAGCAGCAGGGACGAGAGGCGCTTGCGGCCCACCGGCAGGGTGATGTGGCGGGTGCCGCAGGCTTCGAGCTGCTTCACCATCTTGCCCCCGCCGGAAATCACCACGGACTCGTGACCCTGCTCGCCCAGATGCCGGGCGAGCTCCAGCGTGCCGCGCTCGACACCGCCGGACTCCATCTCGGGGATCATCTGCAGGACCTTCATGCCGGTGTGGGAAAAAGACGCTGGAGGACGATGGCGGCGCAACGGTCGGCCTCGCGCAAGATGCGGGGCGGAGCGGCCAGGCCGGTGGCGGGCGACCAATAGGAGAAGCGGGTGACGAAGCCCTGCTCCGCCAGTCGCTGCACGCCGCGGGCGACACGGCCGGCCTTCTTGATCGCAGGCACGGGCAGGAGACCGACGCGTGCGCCGCTACTAAGAGCCTCGTAGATCATCGAGATGCTGTCTTCCGTGACCCACACCTCCGCCGCCTCGGCGAGCATCTGGGGCAGCCAGTCGCGGCCTGTATCGCCATGCGGATAGGTGGCCAGCGCGGGGCAGGCCTTCGCCAGGGCATCAAGCGATCCCGCAGGCGAGCGACGCGAGTTGGTGATGCGCCAGGGTCGATCCTTGCCGGCGGCGACGATCTGGCAAATCGCGGCCTCCACGGAAGCGGCATCCCAGCCGTGCGAGGATGACGGTCCGCCTAACAGGATAAGCCCGCCTTGCCGCTGCCTGCCATCCGGAGGCGGCACGCGGTTCAGCGCGCCGGTCGTGGGGATCACGTGGTCCTGCGGCGCACGGCCTTCCAGATCGTGCTCCGGGATCAGGCAGAGATCGAAGAGCGCCGCCGGGAAGGTCGGCTTCATCATCAGCACGCATGGCACGTTCAGCTTCTTCGATAGCGCGAGGAGCGAGGTGTGGACCGCATGCCCCGCGCCGATGAGAAGCTGCGGCTTCGGCAGATGGCCTGATTCCTTGAAGGTCTTCTTCAGCCGCGCGATGGGGCCTCGCACACCGGCCAGGCTGATCTTCGCGGTCGTCACTGGACGAATGCGACCGATCGCCTCGGCCAGCCCGTAGGACTGGTTTTCGTGGCCGGGCTTGCCGTCGGACAAGACGTGGATTTCCAGCGGTGTCATGCCTTGCGATTCTTCGCGGTGAGCACCAGATCCCCGGCGAGGTTTCGCCAGCCCTCGGCATCCGCAGGCATGGGAAAGCTCTTGGTCCACGGCTTGCCGGAGACAGCGACGCCGATGATTGCGCGCAGGCCCAGGCGCTTCGCCTCCAGCGCCAGCGGCAGCTCGCCTCCGAGCAGCAGCACGAAATCCAGCGGCGCGGGATGGGAGGCACCGCACTGCTCCACCACGGCTCCGGCGTGAATCTCCGGTCCCTCGCGATCCCATGGGAAGCGCACGATCCGCGGGTCATCCGGCAAGGCGGGGAGGTCGCCGGAGTCCAGCACGTCGATCCGCAGGTCGGGCCGCAATTCCAAGAGCTCGTGCAGCACCTCCACCGCATCCGGCCTGCCCGCGGGTAGAGTGACGGCGAGTCTCGTCGGTACCGTGGCCGTGCGCGCCGCCTCGGTGGGCACCTGCTTCGTGAAGAAGCAGAGCGGGCGCACGCGGTCGATGCGCCAGCGGTCGTGGAACCAGAAGACATCCGTGAGCCGGTCGCGCATCGCCGTCTCCAGGTGGGTGAGGACTTCCGGCGTGCGTGCCTTGTCCGGCACGGGCCGCACCTTCAGCCGCCAGCGGCCGGTGCCCACGCAAAAAACCGAGAGCGTCACCATTGCCGCACCCGTGCGCCGAGCCAGCAGAGCGGGCAGGGGAGTGCAGGAGGAAAGACGTCCGAAGAAGGGACACAGCTCGCCATGCCCCCCGGCGCGCTGGTCCGTCATCACCGTGACCACACCGCCCTCGCGGAGCAGTGCCGCAGGTCCATTGAAGCCGTCGTGCTTGTCGAAGAGCACGGCCCCTTGCTGCGTGCGGCGCTGCACCGTCAGCTCGTCCAGCAGCGGATTCTCCAGTCGGCGGAAAATCGGGCCGCCCTTCGCGTCCGGGCCAAGGGTCTTCACGAGCTGGGCGAGCACTTCCCAGTTCCCCATGTGCGACCACACCAGCACCACGCCGCGACCCGCCTTCACCGGCTCGAGCAAGTGTTCCAGACCCTCGAATTCGATGTGCGCCTGCAGTTCTTCCGGCGTCATCAGCGCGGCGCGTTGGCTGCTCAGGAGGTTGTTCCCCGCACGGCGGAAAGTTTCCCGCACCATCCGGCCGATCTCCGCGGCATCCGGCGGGGTCTCGTCAGCGGCAGTGGCGATCCGCAGGTTTCGCTCCACCAGCTTGCGCCATTTCGGGAAAAGCGCCCATGCGAGCACGCCGAGCCCTTGGCCGACGCGGACCGTGGTCTCCAGCGAGAAAAGAGACAACAGCCCCTCCGCCGCGCGGAATGCCGCATACTCCAGCCGGTGGGCCAGGGTCGGGGACTTCGGGGTTTCATCGGCGGCTTCGCTCATGCGCGGGGCGACTTTCCACACGCGCCCGCCGTCCGGCAAGCCCCGTGGCAGCGGGGGCTGACAGCGGCCCGCGATGGCAGGGCGGGGGCATACCGATGGAATCGGCGCTTTCGCGTGACGCGTTCCGGGTGTTAGATGCCGGACGATGTCGAGGATGCGAAAGCTGCGCTTCTTCCTTTTCCTGCGGATCATGACCCGCCGGTGGAGGCAGCATCGCCATGCCGACAATGCGGCGGCGCTCGCCTTCTACGCGATGATCTCGCTGCCCCCGCTGCTGCTCATCGGCGTGACGGTCGCGGGCATGGTGCTGGGGGAAAAAGCCGCCCACGGCGAGCTGGAGCGCAAGATGGCGGCGGTGCTTGGCGAGGAGATGGCCCGCGTCATAGAGGGCGTGCTGCAGAGCGCCCGTATCGCACCGCGGTCCCAGCCTGGGGCCTTCGTCGTGGCGATGGTCACGCTGCTCTACGCGGGCTCCCACGTGCTGACGAAGCTGCGGAAGACGCTGAATCTCGTGAATGAAGCCGCGCCCGCGGACCCCTCGCGGCGTTGGCTCGGCAGGCTCGCCTCCCGGGCGCTGTGCGCGGGCCTCATCCTCGTCTTCGGCGTTATGCTGGCGGCGGGAACCCTGCTGGATGGCTTCGCAGCCTATGTCGCCGCCCGCATGGACGCGCCGTGGCTGGAGGATCTGAATCTGGTCCAGCGGCTCGGCTGGCTCTCCACCTACGTCCTGCTCACCTTTGCCTTCGCCCTCATTCTGAAGGTGCTGCCGCGCCGCCGCCCGCTGTGGCGGCATGCGCTGGCGGGCGGGGCATTTGCCGCTCTCGTGGCGGTCTCGCTGAAAGGCGGGCTGGACCTCTACTTCCGCCACACGGCGTGGGGTACCTTCATCGGCGGCGGCCTGAATTTCCTGCTGCTGCTCTTCTGGCTCTTCGCCTCCATTCAGGCCTTCCTCGCCGGGGCGGAGGTGGCCGCGGGATTCAGCCGCCGCGCGGGGAAAAGGAAACGGGCCGCTCAGCGCGCCTTGATCTCGCGCGCTGCCAGCCAGTAGATCCGCGCCGGGCTGGCCTGGTCGAGCAGCATCACGCTCCGCAGCGGACGACGCCAATTGCGCGCCCAGTGGCCGGGATAGCGGCCGTTTTCATCCCGCAGCTTGTCGTGCAGGTGGACGAGGCAACGCGTCACCAGCGCGTGCCAATGTGGGTCCTTGTCGCGGTCGTGCAGTTCCAGGAAGGACTCCAGCAGGAGATGGGCGAATTTCCCCGTGTCGGAAACGCCGCCCGCCTCGTTGATCCAGTGTTTCTCGGCGGCCTTCGCGATGCGCTTGGCTTCATCGAGATAGCTCGCCTCGCCGGTCACTTCGTTGAGCAGGCAGTTTGCGCGGATCATCAGCGCGGAATTGTAGCTGAATTTCCGCCGGTCGATGCGGCCTTCCATGTTGATGTTGTCCCAATACAGGCCGTCCGCGTCCTGCAGCTTGGAGTTCGTCCAGGCGTAGATGCGCTTGGCGGTCTCCAGGTGCTTCTCGTCCTTCGTGAGCTGGTGCAGGCGTAGTGCGGAGACGATGGCGGGCGCGTTCGTGCAGGTGTTCTTGGAAGTCTTCTCCAGCTCCCGCCAGTAGAGGCCGCCGTCGAGCTTCTCATCCTCGCCGCTCATCACGAAGCGGAAGGTGGCCTCGGCACGGTCGAGGTACTTCTTCTCCTTCGTGATCTCGTGCACCTCGGCCAGCGCGAGCACCAGCCACGCATTGTCATCGTAGTAGCGATCCGAGTTGCGCGGTCCCGGCTGCACGTCGAAGCCCTCGATGCCATTGTGCTCCCACCAGTAAACCTGGATGGCGTCGGCATACTCGCGCATGTGCGAGGCATACTTGTCCGGGTCCACGTCGGCTGCGGCGGCCAGCGCCGAGAGCTGGACGCCCACGCCCCACATGAAAGATGGGTGATCCGGCTTGCCGGTCTCCAGATTGATCCGCTCCGCGTAGAGCTTCTTTTCCGGCAACCACATGTCCTTGTGCAGCACCTCCTGCGTCTCCGCGCCCCATTGGCGGAAAGGCGGCAATTCCTCCGCGGCGGCGGAGACGGCAGGCAGGAGCAAGCTGAGCGCCGCGAGGGCAGGGGAAAGCAAACGCGTTTGGAAAGTCACGGTCCTCATTCGTAGCGAGCACAGCAGATCTTGCGCAAGGACGGTGGATTTTGTGAATCCGTCTGCTTTGTGTTAGAAGCGGAGGGAAGGAGGGGAATAGCTCGGCCTATCAAGGCGGCCCCGCTGGGAGCGCGTGCCACCGGCTCGCTTGGATGGTCCTGCGAAGCAACCGGATGAGCATAATTCCCAAGAGGCCTCTCCATGAGCGCAGCTTCTTCCCTAGGTTCGCCTACCAGCCAAGCGCGCCAGTGGCACGCGTTCCCAGGGAGGGGCACCCAGTGGGAGTGGCTCGCAGGTAATTCGCCTACCTGCCAAGTCGGCTGAAGCCAGCGCTCCCGGCTCCGCCAATCCTTTTGCCAGTGCTTGCCCCACCGAAAGCCGAAGCGTAATCCCATCGGCGTGCTCGATAGTCCTGCCGCCCTCGCTCTTGCCTTGCTGGCGGCCTTTTGCATCGGCATGTCGAAGGCGGGCTTCAGCGGCATCTCGCTGATCGCCATCTTCATCATGGCGGATCTCTACGGGGCAGTGCCGTCCACGGGCATCATGCTACCGCTGCTCATCGCCGCGGACCTCGCGGTGTATCCGGCTTTCCGCAAGCACGGCTCGTGGAAGCCGGTGTGGAAGCTCCTGCCCGCCACGCTGGCAGGTCTCGCGATTGGAGTCTGGCTGCTGAAGGTGATCCTGGTCCAGGAGTCGTCGGATCAGGTCGCGCGGCGCGTCATCGGGGGCTGCATCCTGGCCATGGTCGCCTTGCAGGCATTTCGCGCGTGGAAGCCGGTCCTGGCCGAGCGCCTGGCGAATGCGCGCTCCTTTGGCACCGCCGCGGGCATCACGGGAGGGATCACCACCATGCTCGCGAATGCCGCGGGCCCGGTCATCCAGCTCTACCTGCTCTCGCGCCGCATCCCGAAGATGGAGCTGCTTGGCATCGGCGCGCGATTCTTCCTGCTCGTGAATCTCGTCAAGGTGCCGCTCAGCGGGAGCTTCAATCTCATCACCCCGGCGACGCTGTGGGACAATCTGAAGTGCCTCCCCGCCATTTTTGCAGGCATCTGGGTGGGCAAGTGGCTGGTGCAGCGGGTTTCTCAGCGGGCCTTCGAGTGGTTGGTCATCGGCTTCTCGCTGATCGTCGCCGGTCGCCTGCTGCTGGCGTGACGTGACCGCGGTTACCGCCGGTAGAGGCTCTGCATTGCCTGGTAATTCTGCCACGCGAGATAGCCGAAGAGTAGAGCCATGAAGAGGGACTCCCTCCACACCAGGCCGACCACCGCGGTCGCGACCGCCGCGGCGATGGCGATCTGGTGGACCAGCTTCTGAGGCTTCACGAAAAGCTGGGTGATCTGCCCGCCATCGAGCGGGAGGACCGGCAGCAGGTTCATCACGCCCCACCAGAAATTGATCCACAGCATGCTGCGGAAAAGGGACATCAGAGGCTCCCGGTTCAGAGCGAACTCAAGCGACTCGGCGGAGAGTGTGGGCTTCATGCCGATCAAGGACCAGCCCGCCAGATTCGCGGCATCGCTGAGGCCGAAGACAGCCACCATGATCAGGAACACGAGTCCGCCGAGGATGAAGCCAGCTCCCGGCCCAGCGGCGATCATCCAGAAGCGCCCGCTCTTCGTGAAGCGCCCGCCCTCGTTGTAGGCGAGCCCACCCATCGCCCAGAGAACGATCTTCGGGTAGCCGCCGCCGAGGCGCCGGCCCGTCAGTGCGTGGCCGAGCTCGTGGACCAGAATCGAAACGGTGGCCGCCAGGATGAAGATCAGCCCGTACTGTATTCCGGCGGGGTCGGGGTTGAAAAGAGCCCCGCTCAGCAGGGCGATCGTGAGCCAGAACCAAGGCTGGATTTCTACGGGGATGCCAAAAAGCGTGAAACGGACCATCGGGCCGGAGGAAAGACCGGATCACTCCCACGCGCAAGGTCTGTGCCCTCATTACGAAAAAGCCGCCCGGAGCAGGGCGGCTGGCTTTTCGGCCTTTTGCGGCGAGCAGTCCGCCCGGCGGATCGGGGAGATGACCCGCCGGGCGGCTGACACGTCACGACACACACTTCGGGGGGAAAGTCGGAGGCCGGGATCGGGGGATTCTTCGGCAACCGGTGTCTCGGGACCTTGCTCGGGTGGGGGATTCCTTTGCTCGGTCCGTATGTTCCATCGCTTTCGGTCGGGGGAAACCTTCGGCGTGCTGGGGTGTCCCGCGGGGACGGCGGCAGTGAACGGCGGAATGCTTTATCTGGCAAGAAGTTTTTATGAGGGGGAAAAACTGACAATGCAGATGATGGGGATGACCAAATATTCGTGAATTCACGGAGATCAAGGTTTGGAATCCCTTTTAGAATAAGGGTTCCTTGCCATTTTATTAAGATGTATTAATTTTCCGGTTTTGCTGATCACAAGGGGGTCTTTTAACCATGTAAAACTTATGGTGTCCCTGAGAGTTTCAAAATCGGCGGCATCAATCGGGTTGAATAATGCACGGCGCTTATACCTCCCAATTTCGGCAAATCCGGGCAAATCAAGCGCTTACGCCATTACGCGAACGCGTGGGGCGGACCCGATTTCGGGGCACGAAAAGCCTTTCCCGAGCTCCCTCGGAAAAAGGCACAGTGATTCCGGGATTCCGGCCTCGCGATGACAAATTATTTCGCGGCCTTGGGTGCCTTCGGGGCGCGGGGCGGGAATTCGAAGCCCACTTTCCCGTCAGCGGTGGAGAAAGTCAGGAAGGCATCGAAGCCGCGCTTCGTTTTGTTCGAGACGAAGCCCTTGATCAGGTCGGTCTTGCCCTCGGCCAGCATCTTGAAGACCTGGTCGAGCGGCAGCTCCTTCTGGAGAATGGTTTTCCCGATGCGGACGCCGTCAGGGTCCTTCTTCGTTTTCAGCTCGGGGATGAGGTAGGCCTTCTCGGTGCCGTACACCTTCACCTGTCGGCCATCGGCGAGGGGGGCGGTTCCGACGACGAGGTCATCGGTCAGCTCCACATCGGGCTCGTCCTTGTCGCCGAAGACGAAGTTGATCTTGAATTTGTCGTCCAGTTCGAGGGCGGCGTCGAAGGGCTTGTTGAACTTGCTCTTGAAGCCCTCCAGAGGGCCCACCAGGCGCTTGCTGAAGAGTTCGCGGGCCTCGTCCTCGGAGAGGGCACGGCCGGCGATGTGCTTCTTCGCCTTGAAGCCGCAGTCCGGGGTCCGGCACTCGTAGGTGTCGTCGGTCTGCTTCAGGCCTTCCGTTCCGCACTTCGGGCAGGTCGCCTGGAGGTCGGGGAAAGCGCGGTTCTTGATCTCGGTGGCGAGGGATTTCGCGCGGACCACGATGTCCTTCGTGTAGTCCTCGATCTCCTGCATGAAGGCCTTCCGCTGGAGCTGGCCCTGCTCCATCTGGCGCAGCTTGTACTCCCACTCGCCGGTCATGGTGGGGGAGGTGAGGCCGGCGATCTTCATCTCATTGAGGATGTGGATGAGGCGCATCCCGTTCGGCGTGACGTGGAGGTCGCGGCCGTCGCGGACGATGTATTTCTGGGCGATGAGGCCTTCGATGATCGCCGCGCGGGTGGCGGGTGTGCCCAGGCCACGCTCGGACATCGCCTCGGCCAGTGCCTCGTCATCCACCAGCTTGCCCGCGCCTTCCATGGCGGAGAGCAGGGTGGATTCATTGAAGCGCGCCGGGGGCTTGGTCTGCTCGTGGTGGACCTCGATTTCCTTCACCGGGGCTTTTTCACCTGCGGCGACCTGCGTCAGCTCGTCCTTGCCGGAGGCCACGCCCGGGCGGCGTCCATAGACTTCCAGCCAGCCGGGCTTCACCAGCACGCGGCCTTCCGTCTTGAAGGTGTCCGTGACGTCGCCGGTCGTGATGCGGGTCAGGCGGGTCGTCTGCTCGAATTCCGCGCTTGGGAAGAAGACGGCGATGAAGCGCTTCACGATCATGTCGTAGAGCTTCTCCTCCGTGTCGCTGAGCTTCACGAACTTGCCGGTCGGGATGATGGCAAAGTGGTCCGAGACCTTCTTCGAGTCGAAGACGCGCTTCGACTTGTGAAAGCGGGGACCCGCCTCCTGTTTGCCATCGAGCACCGCCTTGGCGTAGTCTGCCACGCCGAGGTCGGAGTTGGCGATGTCGCGCAGGGTTTCGCGCACGGTGTCCCCGTAGTCCTCCGGCAGGTAGCGGGAGTCGGTACGGGGGTAGGTGATCATCTTATGCTTTTCATACAGCGCCTGGGCGATGGCCAGCGTGCCCTTCGCGGTGAAGGGCGCCTCGCGCTGCAGGGAGGTGAGGTCGTAGAGCTGCGGGGCGATCTGCGACTGCGCCTTCTTTTCCTCGGAGACGGTGCCGGTCTTGCCGTCGCAACGCGCCTTGACCGCCTCGGCTGCCTCCTGATCCCAGATCCGCTCGGCACGGCCGTGCGGGTTCGCCTCGTTGCGCTTGAATGCCTCGTCGATCCACTTGCCGAGATAGTCCCCGGCGGCGACGCCGAAGGTGGCGTGCACTTCATAATAGGGGCTCGGCTTGAAGGCCTGGATCTCCGCCTCGCGGGCGGCGAGAATGGCCAGCGTCGGCGTCTGCACGCGACCGGCGGCGGTGATATTGAAGCCGCCGTGGCGGGAGCGGAAGCAGGTGAGCGCGCGGGTCGCATTCAGGCCGACCAGCCAGTCGGACTCGGAGCGGCACTTCGCGGCATCGGCCAGCGGGCGCATTTCCTCGTCGGAGCGGAGTTTTTCCCAGGCGTCGATGATTGCCTGGTTGGTCATCGACTGCATCCAGAGGCGCTTCACCGGCTTCTGGATCCCGCCGATGTCCATGATGTAGCGGAAGATCAGTTCCCCCTCGCGGCCGGCGTCGCAGGCGTTCACGATCTGGTCCACGTCCTTGCGCTTCGCCAGCTTCAGGACCTGCTTCAGGCGGGCCTCGGAATCCGGGATCGGATCGAGCTCGAAGCGTTCCGGGATCGCCGGCAGGACGTCGAATTTCCAAGGCAGCTTCTTGCCATTCGGGCCCGTCGGCATGCGCAGCTCGACGAGGTGGCCGACCGCCGAGGTGATGATCGCATTGTCATTTTCGAACCACGAATCACGGCCCGATCCCTCCTTTTCAAACTTCCCCAAAGCCTTGGCCAGAGCCTTGCTCAGGTCGGTCATGACGGATGGCTTCTCGGCAATGATGAGGATTTTTCCCATGAAATAAGCGGGTCGGACGTCGGCGACGCACTAGACGTGCCGGGGCCAACTTGGCAAGGGCTTTCCTGAAAGAGCCGGGCAATCCCCGTAGGGGATGGAATATTGTGGGCCTGTTCCGGTCCCCCTCGCTCACATTTCACCGCTTCACATACCTGAATCCCGGCAGGGCCCGGACCAGCCTTCGCATCTCCAGCTTCATCAGCGTGGCTGAGACAGTCTGGGCGGGGAGGCCGGTGCGCTCGATCAGGCGGTCCACGCCGGATTCGCCCTCGCCGAGCGCGGAGAAGACCTTGGCCTCCTCGGGAGGGAGTTCCGGCACGGCGTGGCTGTCCTTTTCCGGAAGCGATGATTGCCGCGCGAAAGGCAGCTCGCCGAGATCCTCGACGATGTCCCCGGCGTCCATCACCAGCGTGGCACCGTCGCGGATCAGCTTGTTGCAGCCCATGGAGGTCGGCGCATTGATCGGCCCGGGCACGGCATAGACCTGCCTGCCGTAGTCGCTGGCGAGATTCGCGGTGATCAGCGAGCCGGAGCGCAGCGGGCACTCCGTCACCAGCAGGGCCTCCGACCACGCGGCGACGATGCGGTTCCGCTGAGGGAAGGTCTGCTTGTCAGGAGGGGTGTGTAGCGGGAATTCACTGAGCACCGCGCCGTGACCGGAGGCGATCTTCTCCGCCAGTCCCAGATTCTCCGCCGGGAAGAGCTGGGCCAAGCCCGAACCAAGCACCGCGACCGTGCGTCCGCCTGCTGCGATCGCTCCCTCGTGGGCCACGGTGTCCACCCCGCGAGCGAGGCCGGAGATGATGGTGAAGCCGGCGTGTGCGAGCTGGTAGGAGAGCTTCTTCGTCGCCTCGCGCCCGTAGTGGGTGATGCGCCGGGTGCCCACCACGCCTATCGCGTGGCGGTCGCGCTCCTCCAGCTTTCCCCACACGTAGAGCAGCAGCGGCGCGTCGTAGGCCTGCCTGAGCGAGGGCGGGAAGACGGCATCCTCCGGCGTGATGATGGACAGGCCGCGTTGCTTCACCTCGCCGATCTCCTTCACCGGGTCGGCGTGGTCCTGCCACTTCACGAGAATGTTTGCCGTCTGTTCGCCGATTTCATCGACCTGTATCAGCCGGTCCTTCGTCGCGGAAAGGATGGCCTCGGCGGAGTCGAAGCGTTCTAGGAGGCGGCGGACCCGGATCGGGCCGATCTTTGGGAGTTGGTTGAGCGCGACGAGGGCTTCAAGGGAGGTCATGGCCTGGGCGATCCAAAACAAAGGGGAGGGAATTTGGGGGCGGGCAGAGGGAAGGGCTACTCCTTCCAATGCTCCGCCACCCACGGGGCGGGGAGCACCTTGTGGTGGATCTTGCCGGTGGTGACGCCGTCTGCGGCATCCGGCGGGTCGGGCTTGCCGTGAAAGACGAGGATCTTCGCGCCCTTCGGCTTCTGCGGCGGGACGAAGAGATTCAGCGGGAAGGCGGGGCGGCAGTTGTACTTGAAGCTGCGCACCCATTCCTCCGGCCACCAGTAGCGCTCCTTCATGGCGTAGGTGAGGAATGCCTGCTCGGTCTGGAAGATCGAGCGGTCCTGCGCTCGGTCCATCTCGCGGAGGAATGTATCGTAGATGTACTGCGACTGGCCGGCCTCGAAGCGGAAGATCGACGAATTCCCGATGTCCGGGCGCTTGCGGAAGATCTGCTTCCGGCGCTCGATCCAGTTGTGGATGATGCAGTTCTTCCCCGGCTTGTAGTCGAAGAAGCAGTCGATGTCGTCCAGGATGACGAGGTCGAGATCGAGGAAGAGAGTGGGGCCTTCCAGACCCGCGAAGCCGTCGCGTGTCATCACGAGCTTCAGGAAGACATTCGGCCAGCGGGCCTGCGTGACGCCCGGGTTTTCAGGAAAGGGGTGGGTCTCGATGCCCTCCACGAGGCCGTCGATATTGTCCGTGAGGCACACGAAGCGGAAGGGACGCCGTAGATGGCGGCCGATCGAGCGGTAGAGGATATTGACGTAGCGGGACGGGTATCGCGTCCCCCACTTCATGCAGATGATGTTGACGGGTGCTCCGGGCATCTTTGGGTGGCGGCCAGTCTGGGCGCCGGACCGAGCGGGGGAAAGTCGAATTCCACCGGGAGCCCAGGGCGTCCTCTTATATAGAGGCAAGGCGCAGTGGTGGCGACGACTCAAAAGCTGCTGGCCATTCGCCCGGACCGGGCATTAGATGCCTACTGTGAGACTTCCGCCCCTCGGACTCCGCGCGAAGATCGCGTTGGCCCTGGCCATCGCCGCGCTGCTGCCGCTGGTGGTGGGGCTTATCGCGTTGGAGACCTTCGGATTCGGGCATCTGCTCGCCACGAAGGGGCGGCTCTATGAGTCCGAGGCGCGGGCCTTGTCGCGCTCGCTTGAGATGGCGGTGGAGTCTCAGTCCGGGCATTTCTGGAGCTGGATCGCCGCGGATCCCGCGCTGCCGGATTTCCTGTCCATCCCGAGGCCTTCGCTTTCGCCTGAGGAAACCGCCGCCGTCGAAAAGCAGTGGCCGAAGCTATCCGCCGATGATCCTTTGCTGCGGGAGATCCTCGGCAATCCGGCATCGCTGAGCCTGTCCCGCTACGCCGCCTCCCATCCGCAGGCCGCGGAGATCCTGGTGACCGATACGGCGGGCCGGGTGGTGGCGGCCACCCGCAAGACGACCGACTACGATCAGGCCGACGAGGAATGGTGGACCATCGGCCGCAGCCTCAGGGAGGGCGGGATGTGGGCGGAGGTGCTGCATTTCGACGCGAGCGCCGATGTCTTCTCGCTCGATCTCGTCCTGCCGCTGCATCGCGATCACGAGTTCCTCGGCGTCGCGAAGCTGGTGCTGGATGTCTCGCCGCTCTTCCTGGGGCTTCATGCACCGGACGATGACGAGCAGGCGCGGCTGGAAATCCTGCTGCCCGACGGGCACATCCTCGCCCGCACGAATGACAAGGGCTTCGAGTCGCTGAAGGAAAAGCTGGAGCCGGACGCGCTGCTCAGCATGCGGGTCGGTCGCACCGGCTGGACGCTCACGGGGAAGGGGACGATCGACGAGCGCATGACCGGCTTCGCGGCAATCCAGTCCCCGGAGATCGATCGCAAGCTCTTCGAGCCCGGCGGCTATGTATTATATTCCTCGCCGAAGAATGCGGTGGTCGCGCCCCTGCGGCGGCAGGTCATGCTCATCGGCCTGGCGGCAGGGCTGGCCACCGGTGCCTGTGTGCTGGCGGGGTATGCGCTGGTGGATCGGAAGATCCTGCAACCGGTGGCGATGCTGAGCCAAGCGACGCGGGCCCTCGCCGAGACGGTGAATCTCCGCCGTGATCCCACCCTTTCCGAAAGCGAGGTGGACTCGAGGCGGCGTGCGGCAAAGGAAGACCTGGAGCGTATCGAATCGATCAAGACGGGCGACGAGGTCGAGGAGTTGGCCGCGGACTTCGGCATCATGACTTCGCGTGTGATGCGCTACCATCGCGAGCTTGAGTCCGAGGTAGATGCAAAGACGGCATTGCTCCGTGAGGAACTGGAAATGGCGCGTGAATTCCAGAATGCCCTGCTGCCTTCCGGCTATCCGGATACGACGCTGCGGACCGATCCCCTGCGGCTCGGCTTCGCGCATTTCTATCAGCCTGCCTCCACGGTCGGCGGTGATTTCTTCGACCTGATGGAGCTGGATGAGCACCGGACCGGCGTGCTCATCGCGGACGTGATGGGGCACGGCGCGCGATCCGCCCTCGTCACGGCTATCCTGCGGGCGGTGGTGCGGAATCATGTGATCTCGGCGGGGAATCCGGGGGACTTCCTCGGCATCCTGAATCGCGAGCTTCATGAAGTGATCGAGCGCAGCCAGCAGACGCTCTTTGTCACTGCCTTCTTCATGGTGCTGGATACCCGCGAGGCAAAGGTGACGTGGGCTGTCGCCGGGCATCCCGCGCCACTCCGCGCCCGCCGCAGCACGGGCAATCCACCGCAGGCGCTGTGGAGCGGTGCGCTGAAGCAACCGGCGCTTGGGCTGGTTGCGGACATGGTCTATCACACCTCGACCTCGGCGATCCGGGCGGGGGACGTGTTCCTGCTTTTCACCGACGGGGTGGTGGAGGCGGAGAATCCGGGCGGGAAGGAATTCGGGATGCCGCGATTGATTTCCACCTTCGACGAGTCGCTCGACGGTCCGTTGGCCGCGATGCCTGCAAAGATCGTATGCGAGGTAGCCGCCTATCAGAAGCGACGCCATCACGATGACGATGTGTGTGTTGTGGCGGTGGAGGTGCTGCCCGGGGTGGTCCAGGAAGCCCCGGCAAGGACGGCCTCTCTGACAGGATCAGTCCCGAGCGGTGCTTGACTTGCCCGGCGTCTTCGGGCAGTCCCGCGCCATGGCCAAGCTCTCGATCCGCGACCTCGACGTCAACGGCAAGGAAGTCCTCATGCGTGTGGACTTCAACGTCCCGCTGGAAGGCGGCGTCATCACCGACGATACCCGCATCCAGGGCGCGGTTCCCTCCATCCAGCACCTTCTCAAGGGCGGCGCGAAGCTCGTGCTCTGCTCCCACCTCGGTCGTCCGAAGGGTGGCCCCGAGCCGAAGTTCTCCCTCGCTCCTGCCGCCGCCCGTCTCGGCGAACTCATCGGTCAGGAAGTGAAGCTCGCCCCTGACTGCGTCGGCGATGAAGTGGCCGCCCTCCGCGCCGCACTCCAGCCCGGCCAGGTGCTGCTGCTCGAAAACACCCGCTTTTACCCTGCCGAAGAGGCGAACGAGGCCGGCTTTGCCAAGGACCTCGCCGGCACCGCCGAAATCTACGTGAACGATGCCTTTGGCACCGCCCACCGCGCCCACGCTTCCACGGAAGGCGTGACGCACTTCGTTTCCAAGAGCGCCATGGGCCTCCTCGTCGAGCGCGAGCTGGAATACCTCGAAGGCAAGCTGGAGAACCCGGAGCGTCCCTTCCTCGTCGTCATGGGCGGCTCGAAGGTCTCCGACAAGATCCAGGTGATCAACCGCCTCATGGAAAAGGCCGACGCCTTCCTGATCGGCGGCGCGATGGCCAATACCTTCCGCAAGGCGCAGGGATACCACACCGGCAATAGCCGCGTGGAAGCCGACAAGCTCGACCTCGCCCTCAGCATTCTGGCAACCGCCAAGGAAAAGGGCGTGGGCTTCCTGCTGCCCGCCGACACCCGCATCACCCAGGAATTCAAGGAAGGTGCCGAGACCAAGTGCACCGCTCCCTATGAAAACGGCGGCGAGACCCCGGATGGCTGGGAAGGCATCGACATCGGCGACGTCGCCATCGGCGAGTTCGTGGCCGAGGTCGCCAAGGCCAAGACCATCATCTGGAACGGCCCGATGGGCGTTTTCGAAATCGACAGCTTCGGCCACGGCACGAAGGCCGTCGCGGAAGCCATGGCCGCGAACGATGGCGTGACCATCGTCGGCGGCGGCGACTCCGTGACCGCCGTGAACAAGTACGGTCTCGACGAGAAGATGACCTTCATCTCCACCGGTGGCGGTGCCTCGCTGGAATTGCTTGAAGGCAAGGTGCTTCCCGGCGTAGCTGCCCTAACTGAAGCCTGACTTGGCCCGAATCCCGCTGTCCCACGCCGTCCCACTGTATCCATCCCCGATTCATGATCCGTAAGCCCATCTTTGCCGCAAACTGGAAGATGAACCTTGGTCCGTCCGAGACCGAGGACTTCGCCAAGAGCTTCCTGTCGAAGGTCCAGAACCGGACTTTCCCCTGCGACATCGTCATCGCGCCGCCCTTCGTCTCGCTGGCCAAGGCCGCCGAGATCCTCGGCAATGTCTCCAGCATCGCGCTGGCCGCGCAGAATTGCTCGCAATTCGACTCCGGAGCCTACACCGGCGAGATCAGCGGGATGATGCTGAAGGAATTCTTCGTCCACTACGTGATCCTCGGCCACAGCGAGCGTCGCGCGATCTATGGCGAGACCGATGAGGTCATCAACGTCAAGGTCCGCAAGGCCCGCGAGCTGAATCTCCGCCCGATCTTCTGCATCGGCGAGACGCTCGAGGAGCGGAAGGCCGGCCAGCTCGAGAAGGTGCTCCGCACCCAGGTGAGCCTCGGCCTGAAGGGTCTCAGTGAGCGCGACCTGCTCGACACGGTCATCGCTTATGAGCCCGTCTGGGCCATCGGCACCGGCGTCACCGCCACTGCCGAGCAGGCGCAAGAGGCACACGCCTTCGTCCGCTCGCTCGTCGCCGAGCAATTCGGCAACGACTCCGCGGCCAAGATCCGCATCCAGTACGGTGGCTCCGTGAAGCCCGGCAACGCCGCCGAGCTGATGGCCTGCCCGGACATCGACGGAGCGCTCATCGGCGGTGCCTCGCTGGAGCCGCAGAGCTTCCTCGACATCATCGAGAAAGGCGCTCCCTGATCGCTGCAGTTTGCCTGAAGGCGATCATCCGTCCCGATGCGGGCGGAGATCGCCGGATTGCCGCTTGAGTTTCCGGCCCGGCCGGGAATGCTCCCACGTCCGCACGCCATGAAATCCACTTTCGCCGCCGTCTTCGCCCTCGTCGCTCCCGCCGTCATCGCCGCGGAGGCTCCGAAGGCCCTCGCCGACTACTTGATCCCGAACACGATGATCAAGGGCGAGATCGTGGTCGTGGTGCCGCCCAAGGAACTCGACAAGTACATCGTCAAGGTCGAGGAGTCCGCCCGCAAGGATCCCGAGTGGTTCCGCGAGCACGCGAAGAAGGGCAAGCCTGGCGTGCCGCTGCCCTTTGACGAGCGTCTCGGCCTGACCAAGGAGGAATACGACGACTACCTCAAGTATTGGGGCAAGCGCGAGTTCAAGGGCATCGAAGCCGTTCCGATCCGCCTGAGCGCGGGTAGCGACGGTCGCTGGAATATCATCGTGGGTGGACGTGCCGCCACGCTTTCGACGCTCAAGTTCGACCCGAAGACCGATTCCTTCAAGTCGCCCAATGGCGAACTCAAGCGGATCGAGGACGTGGCTGCCGATGCGAACAGCACGCTGGGTGCATGGACCGGCCACGAGTGGAAATTCGAGGAAAAGTCCGGCTTTGGCACCATCAAGGAGAACTTCGCCATCGGGAAGACCGGGGACAAGAAGTATGGTCTGCTGGTGTATCGCCTCCAGGAAGTCTCCGACCAAGGTCACAAGACCGCTGACGACGGAATGGTCGTCCGCTTCCCACTTGGTGACGCAGGTGTGGTGAAGCCGAGGACGGCTCCGGCTGCTCCTGCGACTCGCCCGGCTCCCAAGCCGGCACCGAAGAAGAAGTGATCCGGCGCGCCGCGGACGTTCCCGATCATGGGGACGTCACGCGTTCCATGCGGGGACTGCCTTCGCCATTTCCCACATCATGCGGTCCAGCGCCGCATTGATGTCAGGTCCACGGGCATTAGTGAAGCCGGCCCAGCTCATCCCGCTCGCCGTGGTCACGGCGATGGTCGTCGTGCCGGGCAGGCTGCCTGCATGCCAGCGATTCGGCGCGGCATTCACCGCCCATCCGCAGGCGTAGCCGGGATTCGCCGCCGAGGCTTGGAACATCTGCTTCAAGGACGGCTCCTTGAGGATGTCCGGAACTTCGACGCGGGTATCGACCCGGATCAGGAATTTCACCAGATCCTCCGGTCTGCCGAGCCAGCCGCCGTGGGCGTCCATGCGGCGGACATTCATGCCATAAGGATCTTCGCCGCCGCGGCCATGGTAAACCACCTCTCCGGGGGCTCGATCCGCCAGGGTATTACCCGCGATCCTCATGGTGCGGATGCCGCAGCGATCGAGCACGGCTTGTTGCACGTGCTCCTCGTAGCCCTTGCCGGTCACTTCTTCGATGATGCGCCCGAGCAGGCAGTAGCCGAAATTCGAGTAGGAGTAGCTTGTGCCGGGATCGTGCTCCAGCGGATGATCCTGCAAGGTGCGGGCGATTAGGTCGGAGTGACGGAGTTCCGGATGCTGAAACATCGGATCGGCACGCTCGTTTCCCCAGCCTCCGGCAGTGTGCGTGAGCAGGTGCTGGACGGTTACGTCGCTCACTTTGGGCGGGAGTTTATCGAGGCTCTTCACCGCGAGCAGTCCGCCTTCGCCGAAGACCTTGTCGCCAAGCTTCAGCTTTCCTTGTTCGATCAATGCAAAGATTGCCACGGCGGTGATCGGTTTCGAGACGCTCGCGATCCGGAAGGTGTGATTGCTTGTGAGCTTTTCGCCCTTCGCCTCGTCCGCGAGGCCATAGGCAGCGCTGAATACGAGCCTCTCCCGATGGGCGAATGCCACGGACAGACCGGGAACGGAATGCTCGGTCATGAATTTCTTCGCGATGATTCCGATGTCCGCCGCCTCTTTCCCCGACCGCTCGATTGTCTCGGCCCATCCGGTCGGCAATGCCAAGGTGGGGAGGGTGACAGCCAGTCGTTTCAGGCAGTTGCGGCGATTCATGGGTGGCATTTCAGTGTCCGGATAAGCTGGATATTACGGCGTGTTTAACGGTTGTTTGTCACGATTCGTAAATCCGCGAATCTAACCATGGTGGACTGGCGGCGGAATGAACTTAATCTCGTTCGTAAATAAACCCCGGTTCAAATTGCTCGCCATTTACTCTTTAAATAACGCATTCCTTTGTCTGTCGAAGAGGGTTGTTGCGGTCTTGCTTATATCCGCCTCATCCGCTGTCGCCGCTACTTATCACGTGGATCCCGCCACGGGCAGCATGTCGAATGACGGCAGCTCCGGGAAACCATGGAGCACCCTTGAGGCGGTATTCTCAGCGAACAAGAAGTTCGCGGCAGGGGACGAGATTCTCCTCTATTCCGGATATCACGGCGCGCCGAATATCAAGGGCGACAATTCCGCCGTGGTATTTATCCGTCCCGCAGCCGGTGCCACACCCAGGCTGCGAAATCTCTCGGTGAATTCCGCCTCGCGTTGGGACATTTCGGGGCTCGATATCTGTCCGGAAAATTCCGCCGCCGGGACGACCTACACGGATCGTAACGGCCTCGTGTATGTGGCTGGCAGTTCCAGCCGGATCACGCTGAGGGATTGCGATATCCGTGGAGCGGACAGCATTGCGGGGTGGGGACTGTCGGACTGGGATGACAAGGTCGGCCGGGCATTCCGGAGCGACGCTCCTTACACGGTGCTGGCCGATTCGCGGATCTCCAATTGCCAGTTCGCACTATCGATCCAGAAGCCCGCGAAGTTCTCCAGCTTCACGGGAAACACGATCCGGAACTTTTCCCACGATGCGATCGTGGCACTCGCCGACGACTGTCTATACGAAGGCAATACGGTCACGGAGGCCTATGTGAACAACGATGATCACTCCGGCAGCCAGCACGATGACTTTTTCCAAAGCTGGTCCACGACGGAAGGTGTCAGTGGGACAGGGACGGGCACGGTGTATCGCGTCACGGTGCGCGGGAACAAGTTCATCAGCGCGACGGGTTCATCCGGCAGCCATCGCACGGACCCTCACGGACTGGGACTCTTCGACGGATATTTCGAGGGCTGGGTCATCGAGAACAATCTGGTCGTGACCGACCACTATCACGGGATTTCGGTTTACGGGGCGATCAATTGCCGGATCGTGAACAACACGGTCGTGGAGAATCCATTCAGTGGTCCCCATGACGGGATGAAGCCGTGGATCAAGATCGAGAAACACAAGACCCGCACCACACCCGCCTCCGGAAATGTGATCCGGAACAACATCAGCGCCAGCGCCATCCAAGCCGTGAGCGGCAGCTCCACCTTGTCTCATAACCTCACGACCACCTCTTACTCCACGCATTTCACGGACCACGCCGCCTTGGATTTCTCGCTCAAATCCACCTCGCCCGCAAAGGACGCAGGCAGCACGACGGACGCGCCTGCCACGGACATCACGGGCTTCGCAAGGACCGCTCCTTACGACCTCGGGGCCTACGAGTTTCGCTCGTCGAGCGGTGGGACGACTCCCGGGATCACCTATGCGGAGTGGCTTGTCGCGAACAACCTGCCGGTGGATGGCAGCGGCCTGGGGGCGAAGACGGCGAACCCATCCGGAGATGGCGTGGTCAATGAGATGAAGTTTGCACTCGGCATCCCGGTGACCGCGCAGCTCCATGGAGGCCGGATCACGACGGGCACTGCGGTGGTTTCCAGCCAACGCTATCTCACGCTCACCTTTGCGGTCCCGGAGCCTGCGCCGGAGGGTGCCAGCTACTCGGTGAAGGCTGGCGCGAATCTGTCCACCTGGTCTTCCAGCGCCGTCATCGAGACGTCGAATACGGTCGCCGGGGGGCTGCGGACCCGGACCTACCGGGACACCGTGGCCATGGGCGGCGGCGGGAAGCGATTTATTCGCCTTGAAGCCACCGCCCCGTAAGCGATTGATTCGCGCCGTGTTGCCGGTCTCCATTCTGTATCTGGACGAAGCCCTTGTCGCCATCGACAAGCCGGCAGGCATGATCGTCCATCCGGGACGCGATGAGGAAGGCCCGGAATGGATCGCGATGAAGCGCGTGCGGGACATGCTGTGCCAGCAGGTCTATCCCGTCCACCGGCTCGATCGGCCGACCTCCGGCGTCCTGCTCTTCGCGCTGACTCCCGAGTCCTGTGTGCGGATCCAGCAGTCTTTCGAAAGACGGCAGGTGGAGAAGACCTACCTCGCCGTGGCCGAGGGGACGAGCCCGCTGCAGTGGACCTGCGAGAAGCCTCTCCAGCGGACACCGTCTGAACCGGCGCAGCCATCGAAAACCGATTTCGAACGACTGGCCGTGATCGCGGAGGGATTCAATGCCAGCGTGCCGGATCTCTCGCTATCGCTCTTGAAGGCCTCGCCCTACACCGGGCGCTATCACCAGATCCGGCGGCACTTGGTCGAGGCAGGGCACCCGATCATCGGGGACTTCCGCTACGCCGGTGCGGAGCACAGCATGAAACTGGGTGATGCCCTCGGCACCGGGACCCGGATGCTGCTTCAGGCGAAGTCGCTCATCCTGCCGCATCCGGTCACGGGCGAGAGCCTGGAGATCACGGCACCTGCCGATGCGGATTTCCTCCGCTGCTTCCCCGCGCTGGAGGAGGAACTACGACCGGTATCGTAGTTCAGCCGCCGAGGTGCACCCGCGCATCGTAGTCGATCGAGACCTTGCCGTCCTCCTGGCATTCGTCAAAGAGGCGCACGAGTTCGTCGAGCATGCGCTCGTGATCCGGATGGCCGGGGGCAGGCGTGTAGGAAGAGGACAGGAGGCGTCCCTTCAGTCCTTCGAGGTCGAATGCCTGAGAATTCGGAAATGAGTGCGTGGTGTAGCCACCGGGGAAGAGAAGTTGCAGCGATTCCTTGCCGACATTCTCGTGGCGGATCGCGGCGTAGTCCGTGCCAAAGTGGCGGAGCAGTGCCTCATAGCCTCGGAGGAAAGGCGTGGTGTCGAGGTGCCGCTCATTCCAGATCAGCGCGATCTTTCCTCCGGGCTTGAGGATACGGCGGAACTCCGCCCGCGCTTCCGGCGTGTCGAACCAGTGGAACGCCTGCGCGGCCATCACCAGATCGATGCTGCCATCCGCCAGCGTGGTCGCCTGTGCCGTGCCGTCCACGCTGCGGAATTTCGGATAAGCGGCGAGCAAGCTTTCCGCCGCCTCCCGCATCGCCTGGTTCGGCTCGACTCCGGTGACCTGATGGCCCGCCTTCAGGAAAAGCTCCGCGGAAATGCCGGTGCCCGAGCCGATGTCGGCGATCATGCTCTCCGGCCCGAGTCGCGCTTCGCGCTCCAACAAGTGCACCAGCTCCGCCGGATAGCTGGGGCGGTAGCGGACGTAGTTCTCGACGCGGTTTGAAAAGCGCTGCTCGGGGGATTGGTTCATGAAGGTCGTCAGTGGGTCTTCTTCCAGTAGTAAAGCCAGCGCTCGGAGACCACCTTGCCGTCCTCGTCCTGCAGTTCGCAGGTCATGTCGAGGTCGTTCACGTCCTTGCCGGGGTCGAGCACGAAGAACGCGCGGAGCACCTGTGGCATGTGGACCTCCTTGCTATGGCCGAGGCCGGCGGGCAGGGCGTCCACATTCGCCATGCTCATGTCGCTGAGGCCCACGTGGATCACCTTCACGCCCGGCTGGTTCACGGTGACCACGGGCTTGAGCTTGGTGATGTCGTCCCACTTCGGGTCCCCGACCTTTTTCTCGGGAACGAGCGGCTTGGCGAAATCGATCGCGACCAGGATCTCGTCCGGCTTTTGCACGGGATTGCCAAGACGGGTGTCGCGGACGGTGAAGAGACCGGAAGGCGCGGGGTCGCGCATCCACTTCAGGCGGTAGTGGAAGTGGTAGGGCTTGCCGACTTCCGGGCCCGGGGTGGGCTCCCAGACGAGGATGACGTTGTCATTCGTCTCGTCGATGGTCGGCATCTCGATCAGGTGGAGCTTGCCATTCGAGAAGCCGGACACGGGCTCGACGCGGACGCTCGGACGATCGTGGTAGGCCGCTTCCACGTCCTGATACGAGGTGAAGGAGCGGTCCCGCTGGACGAGTGACCACGAGCGCGGGTTGTCCATGGTGAAGACACAATGGCGGAACTGGTTGTGCGTGTGCTCCAGCGGGCGGTAGTGGAGATTCCCGCTGCCGAGTTCCATCAGGAAACCATCGCTGTCGTGCACCTCCGGGCGGAAGTCGTAGGGGCGGGGATGGGTGTTTTCGCCGAACCAGAACATGCTGGAGAAAGGCGCGAGCCCGAGCTGCTGGACCGGGCGGCGCAGGGTGATCTCCGCCTCGATGTCCATGACCGTCTCGACGCCCGGCGTGACGGTGAACTTGTAGGCACCGGCCACGCTCTCGCCTTCCAGCAGCGCGTGCGCGACGAGGGTCTTCGCGTCCTTCACGGGGCGCTCCAGGTAGAATTCGGTGAAGTCCGGGAATTCCTCCGCCACGCCCGGCAGGCCGCTGTTGATGGAGAGTCCGCGCGCGGAGAGTCCGTAGGGCGCGTCCTTCGGGATGGAGCGGAAGTAGCTGGCCCCGAGGAAGACGAGGAACTCGTCCATGTAGTCCGGCGAGTTCAATTGCGTGCGTGCCCGCCAGCCCGCGTAGCCCGGTGGGCGCGCGGTGCCTTCCGGGATCACGTTCTTGCCGTAGTCGAAGAGCGCGGTGTCAAACGCGAGCGGGCTGGCCTGGCTGCCCGTGACCTCGGACACGGTCACCGTCTTCTTCGCCGTCCAGCCGGGGTGGAAGAAGTCGATGGAAAAGGGGCCCTGATGCCACCAGAGGCCGGACTCCATCTTGAAGCGGATGTCGCGGTGCTGGTCGTAGGTGAGATTCGCCCAATATTCCGCGAGGCCCGTTCCCTTCGCCTCATAGGGCTTGGCGGCCAGATCGCGGGCCTTTGCCCGGAGCGAGTCGAAGGAGAACTCCGCGGCCTGCACGGCAGGCATCACGGAGAGACAGCAAGCGGCGATCAGGAAGCGGGCAGGGATCATTGGAGAGAGGCGTCGGGCTTCCTTTTCGTCGCGGTCCGGCAGGGATGCAAGGGCGGGCTACGTTTCCCTGCGATCTTGCGCGCGACGGCTAGAAAAGATCCGCGGTGATGAGGCGGATCTTTGGCGGGACTTCCGGGATCGCCTGCGAGGCGGGAGGAAGGGGGACCTGACGGTAAACATAGCTCGTCAGGCTCTGGGCTTCCTCGGCCCAGAACTCCGCGAGCGCTTCCGACGCCGGAACCGGCAGCGCCTCCAGCAGCCCGAGCAAGGGGCCGGTGTCCCCACCTGCGAATCCGGAAACGAGCCGCCAGGCCAGCGCGGGGTCGGGCAGGGGAAGGGTAAGCGAAAGCGGCACGGTCGCCCGTGACAGGCCGTGCGGGTAGGCGTGGATGGGCAGCGCGGGCATCATGGTCCGGACCACGCCGCGGGCGAGGGGGCCGAGCAGGTAGCGGAAGGAGGTTGACAAGGGCCCGATTTCCCCCGGTGCCCGGGAAAGGTGGAGCCGCAGCGATCCCGGGCCGGGTTCGCCGGACAGCCACCATGGCGGACCGATCCATACCCCGGCGCGATTGAAGGGTGGGCGTCGCTCCAGCAGCAACTCCCGCTCCCGCTCGATGGCGTGCAGTGGCGAGTCACAGAGCTCCCACTCGATGCGCCGGATGCCTGCCACGAGCCGCAGGGAGCGCTTCGGGTGACGTCCCGGCGCGACGTGCCGGTAGCTGCCGAGGCGCGCGCGGAGATTTGCCGACTGGCCGATGTAGAGCAGGCGCTCGGCATCGCCCGTGAAGAAATAAACGCCCGGACTCTCCGGCAGCGCTGCGAAGAACGGGGAGCCGAAACGCGCGGTCAGCGGATCCTCCAGACGGAAGAGAAGCCGCTGGTTTCCACGATTGTTTGCCACCTTTTCCATCCGCTCGTGAACGACGATGCGCGGAAAAATCGATTTCTCAAGAATGCGTTGAAAGATTCGTCAGATGTTAATCGTTCGCCCGGCGTTTGCCGATTTTGCGATTGTTGAGATATATCATATATGATAGGCGTTTTCCGTTAGCTTGTCCTAGGTAAATTACCTAGAAGCTTGATTCCACCTTGGGTCGGGTGCATTTCGCCACTACCGTGATCCTGCGTATGTCGGGCAATATCGCTTGTCTGACAACAGGCGGGAATATAGGTCGATGTCATGCGTTTCGGACCCACTGATGCAAATCGCGAACGGCTTGAGAGCTTGAAGGCTTCCGGCCTGCTAGGCGATTCGCACGGCATTGATTTCGACAAGGTAACGGAGCTGGCGGCCAAGGCCACCGGTGTTCCAATCTCCCTCGTTTCCCTCGTGGACCGGGATCGCCAGGTGTTCGCCGGTGCGAGCGGGCTTTCCGGAGACCTCGCCTCGTCCAGGCAGACGCCGATCCATTATTCCTTTTGCCAGCACACGGTGAACCTGCGCCAGCCGCTGGTGATTTCCGACGCCCGCAAGAACGCTCTGGTTTCAAAGAATCCCGCGATCGAGGAGTTCGGCGTGAGAGCCTATCTCGGCTTCCCCGTGTTGGGAGCGGGCCAGCATCTCTACGGCGCGGTGTGCGCGGTGGATACTGAGGTCCGACAGTGGGGCGACGATGAAATCGAGATCGTGCGTGGCTTCACGTCGATCGTTTCCTCGATGATCGAGCAGCACCTGGCGCGTGAGTATCAAAAGCTTCTGACGGACGTGCTGCTGCACGATCTGAATGGTCCGCTGGGTCGCATCCGCAAGGCGGCTGACGTTTTCGCGGCGCGTGCTGGAGAACTTCCGAAGCCGCTCGATACCCTCGCGCTGTCCCTGAAGGGCAATGCCGACCAGGCCTCGGCAATGATCGCCGCGCTGCTGGGCCGCAGCACCAAGCCGACGAAATGCGATGACCTCCAGGGCACCGTGGAAGCTGCGGTTCGTCTGATGCGCCCGCGGGCCGAAGAACGCGGCATCCAGA
The DNA here is from genome assembly GCF_025950085.1 of Luteolibacter flavescens. NCBI lineage: Bacteria > Pseudomonadati > Verrucomicrobiota > Verrucomicrobiia > Verrucomicrobiales > Verrucomicrobiaceae > Neoluteolibacter > Neoluteolibacter flavescens. The sequence goes on along the minus strand of NZ_JAPDDS010000001.1, from coordinate 614,342 downwards.
TCCGCGTCGATGCTCCGGGCGATCCGATTGCCCTCGATCTCCCGCACCGGGTGCTGATGCAGGTGCTCGACAATCTCATTTCGAATTCCGTCCGCTTCAGCAACGTCGGCGAGGTGCGCATCCGCATCAAGCAGGTGGGCGAAGCTGCGATCATCGACGTCGAGGACGACGGACCGGGCTTCCAGGCGGACGACTATCCGAAGATCTTCCAACGCTACGCCACCCTCAGCGCCAAGCCTCCGGGCGGAGAGACCTCGGCCGGCCTCGGGCTTTCCATCGTGAAGTCGCTGCTGGAGAACGAGGGGGCCACCATCGTGCTGCTCAGTCATCCGGGCGAGAGTGCGGCCTTCCGCATCACGGTCCCGCTGCGTCGGCAGGCCTGATGCTTGCTGACATGAGAGGGCGGAGTCGCCCCTTGTCGCGGTGGTGATCCGGTGGCAGAAGTATCCCTCATGAAAGCGAGGGGTATGCGTGCGATCTGGTTCATGGCTTTGCTGTCGGGTGCAGCCTTCGCCCAAGAGGGTGATGCGCCCGCGGCAGACGCGGCGAAGACGATCGCGATCGAGGGCAAGGACGGGAAGACCATCCAGGCGGAAGTGATTTCGGCGGATGACGACTCCGTGAAAATCCGCCGAGCGGATGGGAAGGAATTTGACCTGCCCTTCGCGCGGCTCAGTGACGCGGGAATTGCGGCGGTAAAGAAGGTCATCGCTGAGAAGGAAGCCGAAACCGCCCGCTTGAAGGCCGAGGAGGAAGAGGACAAGAAGCCCGGCGTGCGCGTGAAGGTGCCCGACGAGCCGAAGTCTCCCGACGAACTGACCGAGAAGGTGGTGGTCAAGAAGGGCGAGACGGTGATCGCTCGCTTTGCCGAGGCGCCGGATGGACTCGCGCGACCGAAGATCGTCAAGGAGGCTCCCGAGGACCGGCCCTACCTCAAGATCGAGTTCAAGGACGGCGAGCCGCTGATTGCAGCAATCACCTCCACTGCCCCCAAGACGCTGAAGGTGCGCTGCCTGGCCCGCAACAAGGGCGAGACCACTTACAACGAGATCACCATTCTGCCGCTGAAAAGCGCCACGCCCGGTTTCGAGAGCTGGACCGATCCCATCGAGGAAATCGTGATCTTCGACTTCGGCTACTTGGAGTGATCCTGGAGGGCTGTTAGAGAGGTGTCCGTGAAGACGCAGTATTATACCGCGACGAGTCTCGATGGCTTCATCGCCACAGAGGATCATTCGCTCGAGTGGCTTTTCCCGCTCGGCGACCTCAATGACTCGAGCTATCCGGCCTTTATCGCGGACGTCGGCGCTCTGGCCATGGGCTCGGGCACCTACGAATGGATGCTGCGCAATGCAGAGCAGGTGATTGCAGAAGTCGGATCTCCGTGGCCCTACAGCCAGCCGGCATGGGTTTTCTCAAGCCGCGACCTCCCGGTGATCGAGGGCGCTGACATCCGTTTCGTCCGAGGCGATGTCGCGAAGGTTCACGCGGAAATGACCGCGGCGGCGGGTGGGAAGAACCTGTGGATCGTGGGTGGTGGCGACCTTGCCGGGCAATTTCATGATGCGGGTCTTTTGGACGAGATCATTGTACAGATCGGCTCGGTCACGCTGGGGAAGGGCAAGCCGCTGTTTCCCCGCCGGGTGCTGAGTCCGGCGCTGCGGCTCACGTCGGCAAGGCAGATGGGGAGTGGCATGGCAGAGTTGCGCTACGAGGTGGTGAAGGGCTGACGGCGGGTCGCTGACTCGACACCCGTTCATCCTTGCCACGCTTGGCACGGCGGGCGCTTCATGGCCGCGCTCCCTTTCCCATGGCTATCCGAGTCGGACTTCACCACGTCACCGAGTACCGCTACGACCGCGAGGTCAATCTGTCGCCCCATGTCATCCGGCTCCGGCCGTGCGTGCATGCGCGCACTCCGGTGCTGGCCTACTCGCTGAATATCGAGCCGGCGAACCACTTCATCAATTGGCAGCAGGATCCCTTCGGAAACTGGGCCGCGCGGGTGGTGTTCCCGGAGAAGACCCGGAACTTTCGCATCGAAGTCGATCTCGTCGCGGACATGACGGTGATCAATCCCTTCGATTTCTTCCTGGAGAAGGAGGCGGAGGAGTTTCCCTTCAAGTATTCGCCGGGGCTGAAGCACGAGCTCGCTCCCTACCTGAAGATCAAAGATGACGGCCCGCTTTTCACGAAGTGGCTGGAAACGATCCCGCGCGAGAAGAAGCGAACGGTGGACTTCCTCGTGGACGTGAATTTCCGGGTCCATCAGGCGGTGGGATACGTCATCCGCCTGGAGCCGGGCGTGCAGACCTGTGAGCAGACCTTCGAGCGGGGCAAGGGCTCGTGCCGCGACTCCGCCTACCTACTGGTGCAGACGCTGCGGCACCTCGGCCTGGCGGCGAGATTCGTGTCCGGCTACCTCGTGCAGCTCACGGCTGACCAGGAGTCGCTGGATGGGCCGAGCGGTCCCACGGAGGATTTCACCGACCTGCACGCGTGGGCAGAGGTTTACATTCCCGGTGCCGGGTGGATCGGGCTCGATCCCACCTCTGGCCTCTTCGCCGGTGAGGGCCATATCCCGCTGTCCTGCACGCCCGAGCCTGCGAGCGCCGCTCCGGTGGTGGGTGGCGTGGACGAGTGCGAGACGGAGTTTCTCTGGGTGAACGAAGTGAAGCGCGTCCACGAAGATCCGCGCGTGACGAAGCCCTACACCGAGACCGAATGGTCCGCGGTGGAAGCGCTGGGCGAGCAGGTGGACCAGCTTTTAGAAGCGGGCGATGTCGCGCTGACCATGGGCGGCGAGCCGACCTTCGTGTCGATCGATGACATGGAGGGCGCGGAGTGGAATTTCACGGCCGACAGCCCGGCGAAACGGAAGCTGGCGCTCGGCCTCCTGAAGCGGCTGAAGGATGCCTTTGGAACTGGCGGGCTGCTTCACTACGGCGAGGGAAAATGGTATCCGGGCGAGCCGCTGCCGCGCTGGGCCTACACGGTCATCTGGCGGAAGGACGGCCAACCGCTGTGGAAGGATGAGGCATTGCTGGCGGACCCGAATTCCGATCCCGGCCACGGCATCGAGGAGGCGCGCCGCTTTGCCGAGATGGTGACGGATGAGCTGGGCTGCCAGCAGGCGCATGTCATCGCGGGCTTCGAGGACGCCTTTTACTACGCGTGGAAAGAGAGCACGCTGCCGACGAACGTGGACCCCTATTCGGCGGATCTGGATGACCCGCTGGAGCGGCGCTACCTGGCGACTCTGTTGGACCGCGGGCTTTCGAAGCCGACCGGATTCGTCCTGCCGGTGGAGTGGGATGCCGACACGGGCGAGTGGAAGAGCAGCCTGTGGACCTTCCGCCGCGGACGCATGTCGCTCATTCCCGGAGGCTCGCCGATGGGCTTCCGCCTGCCGCTGGATTCACTGGCGATGGCCAGCAAGGAAGTGCGCTCGAAGCAGGCCGCGCTGGAGGCGTCGCCCATGGAAGCGTCGAATGCACTCCCGCCGCACGGCGAGATCCTGCCTGCCGGTCGCACGCTGCAGACCAGCGCGGGATTCCGTCCCGCGCCACCGGTCGCCGCCGATGGTGGGGCGCTGACCTCCACGACCGCGATCTGCGTGGAGCCGCGGAATGAAAAGCTGCACGTTTTCTTCCCGCCGGTGACCCATCTGGAGCACTACCTTTCGCTGCTGGAGGCGGTGGAAAATGCCGCCACGCGGTTGAAGCTGCCCGTGATCATCGAGGGCTACGAGATGCCATGGGACCGCCGCGTGGAGCGGATCAAGGTGACGCCGGACCCGGGTGTGATCGAGGTGAATGTCCACCCCGTGACCAACTGGCGGGAGCTGGTGGACAATACGACGACGCTTTACGAAGCAGCACGGCAGACGCGTCTGGGCACGGAGAAATTCATGCTCGATGGTCGCCACACCGGCACCGGAGGCGGCAATCACGTCACGCTCGGCGGTGCGACTCCGGACCGCAGTCCTTTCCTCAGGAAGCCGGGCGTGCTGCGCAGCCTGATCACCTTCTGGCAGCACCATCCGGCGCTGTCCTATCTCTTCTCCGGCCTCTTCCTCGGCCCGACCAGCCAGGCACCGCGGGTGGACGAGGGACGGGACGACCGCTTGTTCGAACTGGACATCGCCTTCGAGCAATTGCCCGAAGCCGGTGACCCGCCCTGGATGGTGGACCGCATCCTGCGGAACATGCTGACGGACCTGACGGGCAACACGCACCGTGCCGAATTCTGCATCGACAAGCTCTACGCACCTGGCTCCGCGAGCGGTCGCCTGGGCATCCTGGAGCTGCGTGCCTTCGAAATGCCGCCGCATCCACGCATGAGCCTCGTGCAGATGCTGCTGGTGCGCTCGCTGGTGGCGTGGTTCTGGAACGAGCCGTATCACAAGAAGCTCGTGCGCTGGGGGACGGAGCTGCACGACCGCTTCATGCTGCCCTACTTCATCCGGGAGGACATGAAGGACGTGGCGCGTGGCCTGCAGAGCGCGGGCATTCCTTTCCAAGCGGACTGGCTGGAGCCATTCCATGAGTTCCGCTTTCCGGTCTATGGTCGCGTCGTCCACCACGGCGTGGAGATCGAGATCCGTGCGGCGCTGGAACCATGGCACGTGCTCGGCGAGGAAAGCACCTCTCAGGGCACGGCGCGCTACGTCGATTCGTCGGTGGAGCGCATCCAGGTGAAGGTCCGCGGCGCGGTCGAGGGCAGGCACGTGCTGGTCTGCAATGGCCGCCGCATCCCGCTGATGCCCACCGGCAGGAAGGGGGAATACGTCGCAGGCGTGCGCTACAAGGCGTGGGATGCGTGGTCTTCCATGCACCCGACCATCGGCATTCACACGCCGCTGACCTTTGACGTCGTGGACACCTGGAACAAGCGGTCGCTCGGCGGCTGCGTGTATCACGTGCTTCATCCGGGTGGCCGGAATTACGACACCTTCCCGGTGAATGCCTACGAGGCGGAATCCCGCCGCGTCAGCCGCTTCTGGCAGCATGGCCATACGCCCGGGGTGATCGAGCCCGCGACATCGGGCATTGCCGGATACCACCGCGTGGAAGAGCGCGCCGGCGGCCCGCTGGTCAGCTACGTGGAGTCCCCGCCGGAAGATCCCGGCATGGAATTCCCCGTCACGCTGGACCTGCGGGTGACAAGGTGAGCCTCCGCTTCAGGGAGCCTCGTCCGCAGGCTTCACTTCCTTCACCACCGCGATGAATGACCCGAAGGGGCCGCTTGGTTTCCCAAGCGCCTCTCCGGATCGCATCTGGCTGATGTCGCCATCGAGGAAGAGAGCATCCTCGCAGCCGAGGTCGGCGAAGAGCTTCGCGAACTCGTGGAGATTCGGATACTTCGGCGAGCGGATATCCGTCATCGCGAGGACCACGGTGCCGTCTTTCGCGACTCCGATGCCGTTGCGATGGAGGCGGTTCGGTGATCCGGCGCGGAATTCCGGATGGATGATCCCGCGCCGCAGCAGCAGAGGGCCGGACTGGACGGCCTGCGTCACTTTCACGCCCGCGGGAGGATATTCGGTGGTGTCGATCACTGCGGCGCCTTTGTCCCCGATGAGGAAGATGCCGTTCGGCTTGAGGAAGAAGTTGCCCTTGCCGTTCCGGGGATTGAGCGGGGTCAGCTCGCGCCCGTCCTGGATGAGGAGCCCGCTGGGAATGCCACCGGGCTCGTAGATGCCTCCGTTCATGATCGTCTCCGGCGTCTCCTTCTCGCTCGCGAGGTGGGCGACAGCCTGGGGGAAAGTCTCGATCTGGCCGCCCTTCGCATCCTTCCATACCATGCGGATCTGGGAGGGCTTTGCGGAGAGCAGGTGATACGTGACGCCATCGATGATCTTTTTTTCCGGTGCTGCAGTGGCGGGAAGCATGCAGGCGGAAAGCAGGAGAAGCAGGCGTTTCATCAGTCTCCAGCGTCCGGGGCTGCAGTCGCTCAGTCGAGCAGGGAATCATGAAAACTCCATGAACTGGCTCTCCCTGCGTCACTTCACCGGTCCGGAAAGAGGCGGGTTCTCGAAGTAAGCACCGTCATTCACCACACGCGGGTCCCCGCTGCGCTTGAGCTCATCTAACAGCTTGGTCTCGAGCTCGGCCCGGGTCTTCGCATAGGCGGGATGGTTCGCGACATTCACCGTCTCGTAGGGATCTTTGGAGAGGTCGTAGAGCTCTTCCTTCGGGCGCTTGGCAAAGGCCCGGTCGAAATAGGGCTTGCCGAATTCCGTCGCCCGGTTTGCCACCAGCCAGGCCTTCGTCGGGCCCGCGTCCATGTCGGCGAGCACCACCCGGGTATCCTGTCGCACGCGCTCGATCGGCGGTCCTCCGTCCTTGTCCAGGATCTCATGGCGACCCATGGGATCGCGGTCGGGCTTGAAATTGATGATGTAAAGATACTGTCCCGAGTGGATCGCCCGCTGGGGATAGGGCAGGGAACCTTCGCGGGCGTTTTCCACATGGCGCTCCCGGCCGGTGAGCGTCCAGGTCCGGGCTGGATCGATCTGCCCCGACTTCTCAGCGCGAAGCAGAGGCCACAGGCTGCGACCGGTGACGACGGGTGGCACGGCCACGTCCGCCGCTTCCAGCAGGGTAGGCGCGATGTCCGTGAGATTCACGAAATCATCCACCACCCGGCCGCCCTTTACGCCCGGTCCCGTGATGGAGAGCGAAACTCCGGTGCCAAAGGTGTAGAGATTGCACTTCCCGTTGGAGAAGCCCGGTGCTCCGTGGTCTCCGCTGATCACGATCAACGTGTTCTCGTATTCGCCGGTTTTCTTCAGCTCGTCCACCAGCGCGCCCATCGCGCCATCCAGAGCGGCCACCTCGCCGAGATAGTCGGCCAGATCCTCACGCACTTCCGGCACGTCAGGAAGGAAGGGCGGGACCTTGCCCTTGAGCTTTTCGGGGTCGATCTTCCACAGCGCCTTGCCACTGCCCTGCTGCCAATGGCGATGGGTATTGGTGGGGCCGAACCAATAATGGAAGGGCTTCCCGGGCTCGCGGCTTGCGAGGAAACGGCGGAAGTTCCCACGCACCTCCGCATACAGGACGTCCTTCGCTTCCTCGACCGGCCTGCCTTTCGCGGCGATCTTCGTCACCTGTTGGGAAAACTGGCCGAAGCGCCTGCCTGCCTGCTCGAAGGCATGGCGCTCGCCGTCGAAAGGGGCATCCACCGGCTCACCCGGCCCCCAGACCTTGTAGGTCTTTCCGATGTCGTAGCCGGAGTCACGCAGCAGGAGAGGGAAGGACGGGATGGTCGGGTCCCACTTGGCCCCCACCAGGATTGCCCCGCGGCCCGTCCGCCAGAAATACTGTCCGGATACCAGAGCGCTGCGGCAGGGGGTGCAGGACGGGGCATTGACGTGCGCGTTGCGGAAGAGAACTCCCTCCGACGCGAGCCTGTCGAAGTTCGGCGTGCTGACGAATTCATTCAGGGCGGCGAGCGGCGAGCCGGGCGCGCCGTGCTTGTGATAGATCCCGGCGTAGCGTCCCCAGTCGTCCGCGAAGATGAAGAGAATATTAGGCCGCTTCTCCTTCTCCTGGGCCGCGATGGGGGAAAGGAGGCCAAAGATAGCAAATGTGCTAACCATCAGGGTCACGAGGGGCCGGAAGCTTCGGGTGATTGAAACAGGAGATACCTCACTCCGGAGAGGGAGTGCAATATTGTGAAACGATTCCTCATCCCGAATTATCGCGTGAGGGCTGGCGTGAGGTGATTCTCTTCTCGGCATCAGTGATTTATGTGATAACTGGCGCTACTGTTCCCGGGAAACAGGTGCGGTCCTATGGAATTCAGTAGGATGCAATTCGCTCCTGACTTGGGTAGACCGTTTCCACGCATGATCCGCTTCTTGATTTTCCTCGGCTGCACGGTGGCCGTCACCGCTGCGCCTCGCTTCGAGTTCCGCGACGGGGACCGGGTGGCATTCCTTGGCGACGGCTTCATCGAGCGCGAGCAGTATGAAGGGTGGATCGAGATGGCGGCGACGACGCATTTCGCGGATCGCGCGGTCACTTTCCGGAATCTCGGGTGGAGCGGTGACTTGCCGGACGGTGCCTCGCGCTGTGGCCTGAGCCTCCTGCAGGCGGGCATGGAGCCACCGGAGGAAGGCTGGCGTCAGTTGCAGAACCAGCTCAAGACCTACCAGCCGAACGTGCTGGTGACCGGCTACGGCATGGCCGCATCGCTGCCCGGCGGGCCAACCCCGGAGGAGTTCCGCAAGGATTTCGAGCGCCTGCTGGACGAGGCGAAGGACATGCGGGTGCTGGTGCTCGGCGCGCCGCCGCGTTTCCCGCATGCAGGAGACACGGACGAGGAGGTGAAGGCGCACGTGGCTTCGCTCGCCGCAATCGATGCGGTGCTGCGCGAGGTGGCGGAGAAGCGCGGGCTGCCCTTCGTTTCCCTCCAGCCGCTGGCCGGTCAAAAGGACCTCTCCGACAATGGTATCCACCTGAATTCCGCGGGCTACCGCGCCGCCGCGCGCCTGATCGAAAAAGAACTCGGCTGGGGTGCCGGCAAGTGGGAGCAGGGTAAGCCAGCCGTGGCGCTGCGCCGCGCGATCCTGCGGAAGAACGAGTGGTTCTTCCACCGTTCGCGCCCGGCGAACATGGCCTACATTTTCGGCTTCCGGAAGGCGGAGCAGGGGCGGAATGCGGGTGAGATCCTCGCCTTCGACAAGCTCGTCGCCGAGGAGGAAGGCCGTATCGCGGAGATGCGATCGCTTTCCAAGGTGGTGGCCGAGCCGAAGCCCCGGACGACCTCCGCGGTGGCGGCCCACACGCCGCAGCCTCATCCGGAATTCACCGTGGCCGATGGCTACGAAATCTCGCTGTGGGCGGAGAATCCGCTGCTCTACAAGCCGACGCAGATGAACTTCGACTCGAAGGGCCGCCTGTGGGTCGCGAGTGCGGAGACCTATCCGCAGGTCGAGGTCGGCCAGACGGCCGATGACAAGATCCTGATCCTCGAGGACCGCGATGGCGACGGCAAGGCGGAGAAGTCCACGGCCTTTGCCACGGGGCTGCTGATGCCGACCGGCCTGCTGCCGACCGATGACGGCTGCTATGTCGGCCAGAGCACGGACCTGCTCTACTTCCGCGACACCGATGGCGACGGAAAGGCCGACGTGAAGCAGCGCGTGCTGAGCGGCTTCGGCACGGAGGATACCCACCACAATATCCACACGCTGCGCCGCGGGCCGGATGGCAAGATCTGGTTCAACCAGAGCATCTACACTCGCTCGGATGCCGAAACGCCGCACGGCGTGATGCGCCTGAAAAGCGGCGGCGTGATGAAATTCGACCCCCGCTCGAACAAGCTCGATACCGTCTTCTTCGGCTGGTGCAACGCGTGGGGCCATCAATTCGACCGCTACGGCCAGTCCTTCATGACCGACGGTGCCGGCGGCGGTGGTATCAACTGGGGCGTGCCCGGTGCGATGTATTTCACCTACGCCCGCGCGCCGAAGACGCTCGATAGCATCAGCCCGGGCAGCTATCCGAAGTTCTGCGGCCTGGAGATCGTCGAGTCCCCGCACTTCCCGCAGGGCTGGCAGGGCTCGATGATCACCTGTGACTTCCGCGCGCACCGCATCGTCCGCTTCGCGATCTCCGAGCAGGGCTCCGGCTACGCGGCCCAGGAGGTGGGCGACATCGTGCGCTCGAACAGCGTGAGCTTCCGCCCCATCGACGCGAAGATCGGCCCGGATGGCGCGCTCTACATCGCCGACTGGTCGAACCCGATCATCAACCACGGCGAGGTCGATTTCCGCGACCCGCGCCGCGACCGCGAGCACGGCCGCATCTGGCGGGTCACGCGGAAGGCTGCCGCGAAGGAAAAGGTGCCGGATTTCACGAAGCTCCCCGAGTCGTCCCTGCTCACCGCGATGACCTCGCCGCACCGCCATCATCGCGATGTAGCGCTTGCCGAGTTTGTCTCGCGTCCGGAGTCCCAGAAAAAGAAGGATGCCGCCGAGAAGTGGCTGGGATCTGTCAAAGATGGCGATGGCCGCCTCGCCGCACTGTGGCTGGGCGAGGCGCTGGGCTGGAAGAATCCGAAGCTCTACGAGCAGGTGTTGGATGATGCCGATGGCCGCATCCGTGCCGCCGGGGTAAGGGCGCTGGGCGACCGGCTTTCTGCGCTGAGCGCGGAAGAAGGATTCGCGCGCCTGGCAAAGGCCGCCGTGGACGAGCATCCGCGGGTTCGCTTGGAGGCCGTGCGCGTCCTGGCCAAGCTGAATACCCCGGAGGCGACCGATGCCGCCCTGCAGGCGCTCAAGCTGCCGCGGGACCGCTTCCTCGATTACGCGCTGTGGCTCACCACCTACGAGCGCGGCTCTGCATGGCTCTCGGCCTTGCTGGATGGCAAGCTGCCGCTGGATGGTCGCGAGGCTTCCCTGGAGTTCGCACTGGCGAATCTGCCGGGCGGGCAGGGGATGGAGGGCCTCCGCAAACTGATGCCGAGCCCGCTGCCGCGCGACGGCTCCGGCCCGTGGGTGGGCCTTGCGATCAAGACCGCGGATCCCGTGCTGCTGGACGCCGTTTACAAGCAGGCCCTGTGGGCAGGCTTCGACAACAAGGTGACGGTCAAGATTCTCGGCGATCTGGAAGCCACGGTTTCCGGCCGCGGCGTGAAGCTTGCGGACCGGACCGCGGAACTCCGCACGATGTTCGCCGCGGAGGATGCCCAGGTGGTGGCTGCTTCACTGCGCCTCGCCGGAGCGCTGCGGGTGGCTGCATTGCAGCCTGATCTTTCCGCCACCGCTGCGAAGGCGAGCACTCCGGAGCCGATCCGGATTGCCGCGCTCGATGGGCTTTCGCACTTCGCGGATTCCTCGGCGAAGGAAGCCCTGCAGGCAGTGGTCGGCTCGGCCTCGCCCGCCTCGCTGAAGCGGGTGGCCGCGCTGGCCCTCGTGAAAAATCACCGCTCCGACGCGCTGGTCGCGATCCGCTCGCTACTGCCGGATCTCCAAGACCCGACGGAGGCTCGCGCCTTCTGGCAGCAGGCGCTTTCACTCAGCGGACTCTCGGATGACCTCGCGAAGTCATTTCTTGCCCAGCCGTTGGATGAAAAGACCGCCGCGCTGAATCTCCCGGCCGTCCCGGACATCGATGAGCACGCCGGACTGTTGGGCGCACTGCGCGAGCAAGCCGGTGCCGCAACCGCTCCCGGAGGTCATTCGTCCGACGAGATCCACGCCATCGCCGAGATGGCGGCGGCGAAGGGCGATGCCGCCCGCGGCGAACTGATCTACCGCCGTCCCATGCTCGCCTGCGCCGCTTGCCACGCCCTCGGTGGCGCCGGTGGCAAGGTGGGTCCTGACATGACCTCGATCGGTGCCAGCGCTCCCCTCGACTACCTCGTCGAGTCTGTCGTCCTGCCCGGGGTGAAGGTGAAGGAAGGCTACCACGCGGTGGTCATCGAGACCCGCGACGGCCGCACGATCATGGGTCGCCTGCTGAAGAGCGGTGGCGGCCAGACCGTCATCGCGGACTCCGTGGGCCAGGAAATCACGCTCGCAGATGATGCCATCCTGAAGCGCACGGATTCCGGCAGCCTGATGCCCGCCGGTCTCACCGCCAGCCTCACCGAACAGGAGCAGGCGGATCTTTACAAGTTTCTCTCGCAGCTTGGAAAGCCGGGTGACTATGACGCGACGAAGAGCCGGGCACCCCGCGTGTGGGCCCTGCTTGCCGCGACGGACGCACTGCCCGCCGGTGCTGCCGAGAAGGGTGACGCATCCCTCCCGTGGATGTCCATTACCGGCACGGTCAATGGTCGCCTGCTGGCCAGCGAGGCGGCTCCGATGCTTGGCGATGCGAAGGAAGTCTTCGCCGCGACACGCATCGAATTTGCTTCCTCCACCGACATCTCGTTGAAGCTGCCCGCGAACGTGAAGGGCGCGTGGATCGACGGCACCCCGGTGAAGGATGGCAAGGCCACGCTGTCTCCGGGCAAGCACGTCATCGTCGTCCGCTATCAGCCGGACGGCGCGGATTTCCGCTATGAGGCTTCGGCGGGAACGTTCCTGCCTGCCTGGTGAATTTCGTAGTTAGACTGCTGGAAAGTAAACGGCCCGGGACGCAAGTCCCGGGCCGTTTGGCACCCGTTGGAAGGTGACGATTCAGCGGGCGTGAACCCGCCTCCGGTCACAGAAGGTCGTTGAGGATGTTCTCGAGCAGCTCCTGGCGGCCCGATGCGATCACCGGCTCCGGCTGGCCCTTCACCCACTCGGTCAGCTCGTCGAGGCTGGACTTGCCCGCCTCGATCTTCGCTCCGAATTCGGTATCCCAGCTCGAGTAGCGCGTCTTCAGCATCTCGGCGATGCGGCCATCCTCGCGGACGGCGGCGGCGACTTTCAGGCCGCGGGCAAAGGCATCCATGCCGCCGATGTGGGCGTGGAAGAGATCGATCGGCTCGTGGGATTCGCGGCGGCGCTTCGCGTCGAAGTTCAGGCCGCCGGTGGTGAAGCCACCCATTTCCAGCACCTTCAGCATCACTTTCGAGGTGCCGTAGAGGTCGGTCGGGAATTGGTCGGTGTCCCAGCCGAGCAGGGTGTCGCCCTGGTTCGCATCGATCGAGCCGAGCGCATTGGCGGCGAGGGCCACGGTCAGTTCGTGCTCCATCGTGTGGCCTGCCAGCGTCGCGTGGTTGGTCTCGATGTTCAGCTTGAAGTGATCGAGCAGCCCGTATTCGCGGAGGAAGTTCAGGCACGCGGCGGAGTCCGAGTCATACTGGTGCGTGGAGGGTTCGCGCGGCTTCGGCTCGATGTAGAATTGTCCGGTGAAGCCGATCTTCTTCGCGTAGTCCACGGCCATGTGGAGCAGGGCGGCGAGGTGGTCCAGTTCGCGCTTCATGTCGGTATTCAGCAGCGTGGCGTAGCCTTCGCGGCCGCCCCAGAAGGTGTAGCCTTCGCCGCCCAGCGCGTGGGTGGCATCCATGGCAGCCTTCACCTGCGCGGCACCATAGGCGAAGACGCGGGCATCCGGCGAAGTGCCGGCACCTTGGGAATAGCGGCCGTGGGAGAAGAGGCAGGCGGTGCCCCAGAGGAGCTTCTTGCCGGTGGCCTTTTGCAGGCCTCCGAGGTGCGCCACCACCGCATTGAGCGCGTCGGTGGACTTGGTGAAATCATTCAGCTCCGGCGCGATGTCGCGGTCGTGGAAGCAGTAGTAGTCGATGTCGATCTTATCGAGGAACTCGAAGAAGACATCGGCGCGGTTCTTCGCGTTGTCCACGGAGTCCGAGTAGTCGTCCCACGGCATTACGGCGGTGCCCCCGCCGAAAGGGTCGGACAGGGAGTTCCGCATCACGTGCCAATAGGCGGCACCGAAACGGAGGTGATCCCGCATCGATTTTCCCTCGATGATCTCGTCGGGATTGTAGTGCTTGAATGCGAGCGGATTTTTCGACTTCGGGCCTTCGTAGGCGATCTTGGGTATCTCAGGGAAATGAGCCATGGGTAAGATCCGCATACGCTCTCGGCCCTCCGTAGTCCACTTCGGAATTGTGTATGTTTCCGTATCTCATGTCGCCATGATCAATGCCGGATGACGCATGCCGCTCCAAACGAACGGTAAACCGTCCTTGCCACGGTGACGTGAAAAATCCAGTGCCTCTGGAAAGCCCTTTAGATCCCCTCCTGAAAATGCGCCCCATTTCCCTGATTTGCAGTCTATTTTTGGTGACATTAACGCCATTGAAGGCGGATCCGGTGATTAATGAGTTCTGCGCCAGCAACCAGAACGGACTGGAGGACGAGGACGGCGACAGGCCGGATTGGGTGGAAATTTACAATCCGGACACCACCACGGCGAACCTCACAAATTGGTATCTGACCGACAATTCGGGCTCGAAGACCAAGTGGCGATTCCCTGCCGTCACGATCCCGCCGGGCGGCTATCTGGTGGTATTTGCGTCCGGAAAAGACCGGCGGGTTCCGGGACAGCCGTTGCATACGAATTTCTCGCTATCCGCGGATGGCGAATACCTCGGGCTGATCCGGGCGAATGGCGTCGGGGTGGCATCCCAATTCTCGCCGACTTACCCTCCGCAATATGCGGATATTTCCTACGGGCGACCGAGCAATGTGGTGACCACCACGCTGGTATCGGAGACGTCCCAGGCACTGTGGGCCGTGCCATTGTCGGCGACGAATCCGGACAGTTCATGGATCACCACCAACTATCCCGCATCGGGCTGGGTCAATGCGACCCAGGGGATCGGCTATGATCGAAATACCTCGATCAACTTCCTGCCGGAGATCGGATCGAACGGGAATACCGAGAACGCGATGTATGGCCTGCGCACCTCGTGCTACGTGCGGATGC